>NZ_JBIQDE010000030.1:0-2481 GCF_045371305.1 Sphingomonas sp. 179-A 2A2 NHS
GTAAGCGTGGCCTGAGGGCCGCCTTGCTCGTTTGGCCGTAGCCGGGATGCTTATCGTCTTTGACGAGGGCGCGGGCGGTGCGGGAAGTTTTCGGTTCTGAGACTGGTCGTACGAGCGCTCGTACGACTGGTCGTGTGGAGGTGGTCGGCCGGGTATCGGGCCGACGGAGCTGGTCGGACGCGGAGAAGCTGGAGATCCTGGCCGAGGCGTTCCGGCCGGGCGTGCGGGTCCGTGATGTCATCGCCCGGCGCGAGGTGTCGAGCAGCCTGATCTATACGTGGCGCAAGCAGGCGCGGCTGGGCAAGCTGGGCGGGGTCGCGCCTGCGCTGCCGGCATTCGCCGAGGTGCGCGTGGCCGATGTCGCCGCACCTGCGCCGCAGCCGGCGACATCCACGTCTGGCCTCATCTGCATCGAATTTCCGGGTGGCGTCCGAGTGAGCGTGGACGGGTCGGTGGACGCCGGCGCGCTGGCGCGAGTGTTGTCGGTGCTGCGTTGAGCCCCACGCCGTTGCCGACGCGGGTGTTCCTGGCGTGTGGCGTCACCGACATGCGCAAAGGGTTCGATGGCCTGGCGGTACTGGTGCAGCAGGTGCTGGCCCAGAACCCGCACTCGGGCGCGTTGTTCGCGTTCCGGGGCAAGCGGGGTCATCTGGTCAAGCTGCTGTGGTTCGATGGGCAAGGCCTGTGCCTGTTCTCCAAGCGGCTCGACCGGGGTCGGTTCGTCTGGCCGGTGACCGCGACGGGCACGGTGACGCTGACGCCGGCACAATTGTCGATGCTGCTGGAGGGCATCGACTGGCGTCGCCCAGAGCGGACGTTCACGCCGACGCTGGCGGGGTGAAAACGGCGGTTTTGCGACGCTTTTTCTCGCCCGTCGATGCGTGATCTGTTATGAAATGCGGGTGCTGGAAGCGCCTGTTTCCCCTGCTGATGCCACCGCGCGGATCGCCGCGCTGGAGGCATCGCTCGCCCGGGCGAATGCCGCGCTCGCCGCCCGCGATCTGCTCATCGACACGTTGCGCGGGCAGATCGCCCGACTGCGGCGGATGCAGTTCGGTGCCTCCTCCGAGAAGTTGGGCCGCGAGATCGAACAGCTCGAGCTGGCGCTGGAAGAGCTGGAAACGGAGCGGGATGTTTCCGAAGTCGAGACTGCGGCGCCTGGAGTAGCGCCGCGCCTGGCACCGGTCCGCAGTCTGCCGGAGCATCTGCCGCGCGAGGAGGTCGTCCACGAGCCGGCGTCCGGTATCTGCACCTGCCCGGACTGCGGTGGTGCGCTGCGCCGGCTGGGCGTGGACGCGCACGAGATGCTCGACATCGTGCCGGTGCGCTGGCGGGTCGTGCGCGACGTCCGCCCCAAATACAGCTGCCGGTCTTGCGAGAAGATCGTCCAGGCACCCGCGCCGGTCAGCGCTGTGGCGCGGGGCAAGGCGACCTTCGCGACGCTGGCGCACGTCGTCGTCTCCAAGTTCGACCACCATCTGCCGTTGTACCGCCAGGCCGAGATGATGGCCGCGCAGGGGCTCGAGATCGACCGCTCGACGCTCGCGGGCTGGGCCGGGCAAGCTGCAGCACTGCTCGACCCGGTGGTCAGCCGTATCCGTGACGAGGTGCTCAAGACCGACAAGATCCACGCCGACGACACGCCGGTGTCGGTGCTCGACCCCGGCCGTGGCAAGACCGCGACCGGGCGGCTGTGGGTGTACGCCGCCGACGACCAGGCGTCCGGCAGCACGACACCGCCCGCAACATGGTATCGCTTCACGCCCGACCGCACCGCGGCGCACCCGCAGGCGCATCTCGCCGGCTTTCGCGGCTTTCTCCAGGCCGATGCCTATGCGGGCTATGACGCCCTGTACCGCGGTGGCGTCACAGAGGTGGCATGCTGGGCACACTTCCGGCGCAAGGTGTTCGACCTGCACGAGCGCCTCTCCACGCCGCTGACCACCGATATCCTGGAGCGCATCGGCGCGCTCTATGCCGTCGAGGCGGAGGTGCGTGGTCAGCCGCCGGATGTACGCCGTCGAGCGCGACAGGAACGAAGCCAGTCGCTGGTCGACGCCTTGCGCGAGGTGCTCGACGCTGCCCTTCGCCGCCTGTCGCCCAAGTCCGACATGGCCAAAGCCATCGCCTATGGCACCAAACGCTGGCCAGCGCTGTGCCGCTTCCTGGGTGACGGGCGTCTGGAGATCGACAACAACATCGCGGAGCGGGCCCTGCGCGGCGTCGCCGTGGGAAGGCGCAACTGGCTGTTCGCGGGTTCGCGCGCAGGCGGCGAGCGAGCCGCCGCCATCTACACCGTCATCCAGACCTGCAAGGCCAACGGCGTCGACCCGCAGGCCTATATCGCCGATGTCATCGCCAGGGTCGCCGGCGACTGGCCCGCCACCCGCTGGGACGAGCTGATGCCGTGGAACTGGGTGCCCCAGACAGATCAGCCAACAGCCCAAGCCGCATAAACTGCGGTCCTCACGCCACGCTTAC
>NZ_JBIQDE010000031.1:0-2015 GCF_045371305.1 Sphingomonas sp. 179-A 2A2 NHS
TAGCACAGGCTGTAGATAACCGCCCGTTTTTGCCTGTCGTAGAGCAGCATCAGCATCAGCCCGGCAGCGATCGCACCGGTCCAGGATCCAAAATAGCGTACGTTGATGAATCCGGGCAGCGCTGACGGCCACTCGATCCTGCCGCCTAGAACAGTCCATTCGGGTGGCGGGGTGTGGAACTTATGGATTGTCATCACGGACAATATGATGAGTCCGATAATGAGGCCTGGTCCAACCTTTTGAATGGCCAATTGTGCGACGGCACTCTTCTGGCGACTGGCGAGAAAGAAGATCGCCGCCGCTAGACGGAGGTGGATCAGCATGGCGATCGATAGCGTAACCGAGGCTGGTACGTTCTTTGATACAAAAACACTGCTGATCGTCAGACCGACAATCAGCAGGCCTAGTGCCACACGAATATCGGTCGGAAGCTGTCGCCATATCGGACCGTCGCGGTATCCGCGTGCGATCGCGACATGAATGATCGCAAGCTCGCAGACGATGAACGGCAGCTCCATCAGCCGCGTCCATTCCGCCCATGGCGGATCCATCTGATGCATGTAGACCGGGTAGAGCAAGGCGGAGACGACCGGCATGACGATGCCGATGACGACGCCGAGCCAGGTGAATAGATCAAGGCTCGATACCCTTAGCCTAGCCGTCGTCGCGTGAACCACCATTGCCCCTGTTCTGCCGCATCAATTGGCTGGGATCGGGCTGATCAAGGCGCTCGAGCCCTTGCGCAGGACTAGTGAGACAAGGTTAATTGCCTGTTAGCCGAAGCACGTCGTTGCCGTGGCTGGTGCCGTTATCGGCATCGCTCCTACCATCACTACTGACATTGGCATCATCGATCCCCGCGTGCGGCACATGGCCGAAAATTCGGTCGAACTGGCTATCGTACGCAAGCTTCATCCCCGCTGAGGGGCCGTGTCACAGATGGTGCCTTGTACGTTCCAGGCACCGGTGCTCGCGACGCAGAACGCGCCGAAACCGCATCCGATCGATATGTACCCGCCAAACGGACCCGACAGGATACGGCGTCGCCATAACCTGCTCTGCTTTGGGCATGCCAACCAAGCTCCGGGCTCGATCCTGCACGCGCGGCTGTGGCGCCGTCATGCGCTAATATCAGTACCTAGCGCTACAATCCGAGAATGCCATCGCGTCGCATCCCTGCGGCAAGCTCTCAAGACCCAAGATGGCTGTCGACACGTCGTCATGTCGATTGATTAGCACTTTCCGGTGGGACTAGTGATTTCCTACTCGAAAGCACGAATTGCACTGCGGCTGACGGGCGCTGCCCCTCATACGGGGGGCTCCGGCTCCCCAAAGTTCGTGCTTTCGAGTAGGAAATCCAACATGCCCCAAACGCCGCCCAAGCCGCCGACCGAAGCTCCCGCCCCAACTGCTGGCGAAACCCCTGCAAAGCCGCCGCAGAAGGCCGTCGCGCCGCGGCGTCGCGAGGTGTCGCAGCGCGATCTGTTTCAGCTCGACAGCCCGCTGATGGGCGAGATCCGCGGCGAGCGGTCGCTGATGGCGTTTCCCTTCTTCGCGCTGGCGAAGAGCGCGTGGATGAAGCCGCTCGCGTACAACCACGGGCCGGTATCGATCGAGGTACGGCCGTCGGCGAACGGCGTCGCGACGATCTACGACAAGGAGATCGTGCTCTATATCGCCAGTCTCATGGCAGCGAAGCTCGAGGCCGGCGAAGATGTCGCGCAGGACTTCGTCTTCACCGCGCACGATCTGTTCTCGGTGACGGGGGCGAACCATTCGGCGCGGTCGTACCAGCGACTGTCGGAGGCGCTCGAGCGGCTGCAGGGGACGCAGATCAAGACCAATATCGAGGCGGGCGGCGAAGGTGAGGAAGGGTTCTTCTCGTGGCTGTCCGAAGCGCGGCTGCACTATTCCAAGACCAAGACGGGCGAGAAGCGGCTGAAGGCGGTCAAGGTGCGGCTGTGCGACTGGCTGTACCGCGCGATCCTGCGCGACCGGCAGGTGCTCGACTATGC
>NZ_JBIQDE010000032.1:0-1775 GCF_045371305.1 Sphingomonas sp. 179-A 2A2 NHS
ACTCGGCGGCGAGATGCGTTAAGGCCACGAGCGTCGCGATGAAGCTCTTGGTCGCCGCTACGCTGGTCTCGGCGCCAGCATGGATCGGAATCACCACATCGGCCTGCTCCGCCAGTGGTGAGGAGGCGTCGTTCACGACGGCCACGAGGACCGCGCCCCGTTGCTGCGCCTGCGCCGCGGCGCGGAGCAGGTCGGGGCTGCGACCGGACTGCGAGATCGCGAACAGCGGCACGCCCCGGAAACGCGTCGAGGTGGCGCCGTACAGCGCCCCGATGGAAGGCGAGTGGCTGAGCGTCGGCATGGTCCCGCGCGTCTCGAACAGAACTTTGGCGAACGCCGCCGCCTGGTCAGAACTCCCGCGCGCGAGAGTCGCGGCGAATGGGGCGTCAAGCGCCCGCAGCCGGGCGCCTGTGTCCCGCATCAGCTCTGCATTGAGCGTGACCTGCTCCTCGCAGACCCGCGCCGCCTCTCCCGCCTCGTGCGCCATCACGCTGTTCAACGCCACCGAAGTTCCCTTCCCCCGAGCCGGGCTGTCGAGCTCGGCCATAGCATACCAATATGCGTGCCATTGCCAATGGTATTAAGGTGGTTGTACGCTCGGCCGAGCCGAGGCAAACTGCCCAGGAGGGGAACCGTCCGTTGCTGAAGGTCAATGTCGCCAAGTCGGATGGGCCTGGCCCGGTCAACGAAGACGTTGTCGGACACTGCCCAGGCGCAGCATGGGTGATCGATGGAGCGACAGGTGTCGGCGCCGCGTTGCTTGAAGCTCCGAGCGATGCGGCGTGGTTGGCGAACATGGCGGACGCCGAGTTGCGCTCAGTGCTGATACAATCCCCGGATACGCCGACCCGCGACTTGGTCCGCTCAGTGATCGAGCGTTGTCGCGACGCCCTTGGCCGCCACGCTCTAAGGGAGCCCGACGGATCGCACGAGCATCCCTCGGCCGCATTCGCCATGGTTCGCGTGATGGACGGCGGGGTGGAGTTCGCGACGCTCGCCGATTGCAGGATCGCCTATACAGGGGAGGACGGGAACGCCCAGCTTTTCGGGACGACGGCGCTCGGCGCCATCGAGGGTAAGACGATTGCGCTCGTCGAGCGGATCATCGATCTCCATCCCGGAATCACGCCTGCCGAGTTGAAGGAGGCCGTGCTGCCCCAGTTGCGCGAGAACCGCCGTCTCATGAACAAGCCGGACGGGTACTGGGTGCTCGGAACGGAACCGGCGGCGGCCGAACATCTCGACGTGATGAGGATGCCGGTCGATGCCGGGCGGCGCTTCGCGATCGCTAGCGACGGCTATCTCCGGCTTGTCGAGCTCTTTGCCGTCGCGACGCCCCATGACCTGCTCGCGATCGACGACGACGAGGCCTTCGCGAAATGGCTCTACACGTTGCGCGACCTGGAGCGGACGGAAGGTTCCTGTCGTCGCTATCCGCGCGTCAAGGTGCACGACGACGCGAGCTTCCTGCACTGCGAGTTTCAAGGAGAGGGCTGAATGCGCGTTCTGGGCTTCATGAGCGGCACGTCGCTCGACGGCGTCGACGCGGCGATCATCGAGACGGACGGCGAGCGCGTGCATGGCTTCGGGCCGACCCTGCTGTTGCCGTTCAGCGTCGACGAGCGCGCCACGCTCATTGCCGCGACTGAGGACGCGGTCCGGGCGGACGGGCGCGGCGAGCGCCCGGCAAGCTTCGGCGAGGCGGAAAGGATCGTCCTGGACGTGCATGTCCGGGCCGCTCGCGCGCTTCTCGAGCGCGAGGATGCGGGCCGGAT
>NZ_JBIQDE010000033.1:0-1671 GCF_045371305.1 Sphingomonas sp. 179-A 2A2 NHS
CCGACATTCCCCAAGTGGCCTGCCGCTTGACTTCAAGATCGCCTGATTTTGCTCGCTGGGCAAGCGTTTTTCGCCCCGAGCGGTGTCTGTCGTCGCGCAAACGGCCGAAGTCGGGTGGATCAAGCCTCGAACCCGCAGCATTCTGGCCCGGCAGAGCCGCTTTTCCGCGCGGCAGACGGACCTGTCCTGCCGCTTTCGTTCAGCTTGGGCATGGATCGTGGTCATGCGCATGACGGAGGCGTTCGAAGACGGCGGATGGCGGCAAGGACGGCCCGCACCATCGGGCCGGTGACGGCGACCTCGGCCAACTGGAAGGTAATGGCGCGGGCGTGGCGGACGACGCGGGCGCCGATCTTGATCAGCTTGAGTTGCAGGCTGGTCAACGACCAGTCCGCCATGGCCTCGGGCAGTTCGATGCAGCGCAGGAAGGTTGCCAGGTTGTAGGCCAGCGCGTGCAGTTGCAGCCGCACCTCGTTGTGCCGGAACTTCCGGCATGACAGCCGCGTCCAGCGAAAGGCATATTTGCCTTCCTTGATGTGCTGCTCTGCGGTGCCGCGCTGGTTGTAGAACCTCACCACCCAGTCTGGCTCCATCGGCAGGTTGGTGACGATGAAGCCGACTTTGGGGAACAGCTCGCCCGGATGCCATTCGATCTTGGCGATGACGCGGCGCGGCTTGTCCCAGGACGCCGCCTGATACTCGAAGTCCTCGAAGAACCGTTTGACCTTGGTCAGCGAAGGCCGTCCCACGGGCCGTGTCAGCCGATGCGCGATCTTCTCGCGCAAGACGGCGTTGGCGGGCAGACGGATGGCGTAGAAGAACCTGGCTTCTTCCAGCCGCATATAGATCGCGGGGATCGCGTAGGCAGCGTCGGCCCGGAAGAAGCGTCCACCAAGGTCGCGGCCAGCATATCGGGCAATGACGGGATCAAGGACATCCCGCCAGCCATCGG
The DNA here is from genome assembly GCF_045371305.1 of Sphingomonas sp. 179-A 2A2 NHS. NCBI lineage: Bacteria > Pseudomonadati > Pseudomonadota > Alphaproteobacteria > Sphingomonadales > Sphingomonadaceae > Sphingomonas > Sphingomonas sp. 179-A 2A2 NHS. The sequence goes on from NZ_JBIQDE010000033.1 coordinate 953, forward strand.
CGCTGTGGACATTGCCGTTACGCAGGGCGCAGCGCTCCAGCATGCCAAACTGGTTGAACAAGAAGATGGGGTGATAGCAGGTGCAGTCGAAATGCCCGTTCCAGGCAGCACCTTCCTGATCGCCGTGGGTGGGGCTGACCGAGCTGTCCATGTCCAGCACGATGTATTTCAACCCGTTGCGGTCATGGAACCGGTCGATCCATTGGCCGTTCAGATCGGCCAGCGCCGCCCGGTTCGCGGCCAGAGCCAGCGTCTCGGTCTCGAACCGTCCCATCTGCGATGCCGAAGCAGCTTGCGCCTCGACGGCCCTGCCGCCAACGACCTGACGCATCACGGGATCGAGGGCCAAGCGGTCGGCATCGTTCACATCCTCGTATCCGGCCAGTCGTCCGAACACCGATTGCCGGAACAATCCGTCAAGCCGATGGAGCGTGTTCTTCCCGGTGCGGCTGTCTCGCAGCGCCTCCGACGCCAGATTGGACAGGCCGAGCACGTCATCAAGCTCGCGCATCACCAGCAGGCCACCGTCTGAACTGATCTGCGCACCACGGAACTCCAGACGCACACGGCGGTCGAAATCAACCCGATCTCCCCGCGCCAAGCCCGCACCCTCCAGGTGATCCATGAAACGCGCCCCTCGCAGCCGTCAACGCCATGATTTATATGCGAAATATCACGATTACGACAGCGAAATCAGCGACTTACTTGGAGAATGTGGG
>NZ_JBIQDE010000034.1:0-1565 GCF_045371305.1 Sphingomonas sp. 179-A 2A2 NHS
CCTCACGCGCCAGGGTGTTACCGGCATTTATCGGCGGATCGCACTCGCGGCCGCCCGGGCGGGATTAGTCGAACTGCCGGCCGGCGAACTCGAAGCGGCAATCGCGGCGCTTTCCACGCACTCGCTGCGGGTCGGACTGACGCAGGACCTGTTCGCGGCGGGTGAGGACGGCGCCGGCATCGCGCTGACACTGCGCTGGTCGTCGCCATCCACGGCGCTGCGCTATGGCCGCCGGCTTCAGGCCCAGAGCGGCGTTGCGGCCCGAGTGCTCTCCCGCGTGCGGACCTGAGCACTCCCTCGCACCGGCTTTTTCCGGCTCAAGCATGAGCCGGATCGTCCTATGTTTAAGCTGCGAGTCTACTATTTCAGGAACACTCCAACGAAGGCGAAATGTCCACTATTTCAGAGAAACCGACAGCATTTCGGCTACGGATTTGTCACCAAAAGCGAGACCAGTCTCACGCACGTGCAACGAGTCTCACCCACGATGACGAACGAACCGGCCGATGGTCACCGACGATGAGATTTCTGTCACGGCTGGTGAGACTGGCGATCCGGGCGATGGACCACCTCGCGACCGCGTGTCGAACGGCGCCGGCAGCTCGGCCGACCTCGACGCTATCATCACCGGCGCGCTCACCGTCCTCGATCACGCGGAGCCGCAGGACCTCTACCTGCCCGAGCTGGCACCCAGCGATCAGGAGCGGGTCGAGGGCTTTGCCAAGCGCGGCCGCGCCGACGCGACACTCCAAGCCTACAAGTCCGACTGGGACCTCTTCCTCGCTTGGTGCCTCGAGCGGCGCTACCGGCCGCTGCCGGCATCGCCGGCGACGGTCGCGGCGTTCCTGAGCGAACTCGCCACCACCGGCTTCACCCCCGCGGCCGAGCGCCGCACCAAGACGGGCAAGCTGCGCGCGCCGCGCACGCCCAAGCCGTTGACGCGGTCGACCATCGACCGACGCCTCGCCGCGATCGTGTTCGCGCACCGTATGGCGAAGGTCGAGCCGCCGACGTCGCAGCCCGGGGCCAGCGACCTCGGCCTGGTCATGGGCGAGATCCGGCGCACCAAGCGCGGCGAGAAGAAGGTCAAGAAGCGCGCGGCCGACGGCGACATCCTACGCGACATGCTCCGCTCGATCGCCGGCGACGACCTGCGCGCGTACCGCGACCGCGCGCTGCTCGCGATCGGGATGGGCGGCGCGTTCCGCCGCTCCGAGCTGGTGGCGATCACCGTCGACCGGGTGACCCGCGACCGCGAAGGACTGACCATCACAGTCGCGTCGTCGAAGACCGACCAGTTCGGCGAAGGCCAGGGCGTGGCCGTGCTCGACGGGCCGAGGCTCGAGCCGGTGCGCCACTACGAGGCGTGGATCGCGATCGCGGGCATCACCGAGGGGCCGGTGTTCCGCAAGCTGACGCCGCAGGGACGCCTTACCGACAAGCCGATGAGCACCAAGGGCGTGGCGCTGGTGGTCAAGGCGGCCGCGGCCGCGGCGGGCTATCCGGCCGAGGCGTTCTCCGGGCACTCGCTGCGCGCCGGCTTTCTCACCGAGGCGGGGCGCCAG
>NZ_JBIQDE010000035.1:0-1537 GCF_045371305.1 Sphingomonas sp. 179-A 2A2 NHS
GTCGCAGCCAGCTCGGAAGGCGCGTCCCGGAAGGGTGAAGTTTCGGCCCGTCCACTTTGAAGAGGCGATGCTGGTGATCGGCCAAAGTCAGCGTACAAGCACGGTTGACGCGGTGCTAGACCAGCATCCAGTCGTTCGGCCAGGCAAACGGGGCTTTCATGGCAACCCAGACCAGCGATAGCGTTGATCGCAGACACGTCGCCGCCAGCATCGCGCCCGTTATCATCGTTGCGTTGGCCGGGGTGGCGGTACGGACGCCGTTTGCGACCACCTATCCGTTCGCCGCGCTATTGCTGTTCCTTTGGATCGTCGCAGACACGCTGATGCTGTCACTGATCGCCCGATCGGCCGGAAAGCCGGCCTGGCGCGCCGTCCTGGGCGTGCTGGCGGGCGCAAGCCTCACCGTCTGGCTGGGATCGCCATCGGCGATGCGGGACGTGCTGATCGCAACGCCGATCCTTGCATTGGCGATGATGGCCGTCGTCCTGGGCCATGTCGCCTGGGCCTTGGCCGGCGCGCGCCGGGCGGCAAGCCGGGCCGGCATCGGCCGCAAGGAGCGGTGGGTGTCGGCCGCGTCGGAGATTCTTCCGCCGGCGCTGGTGCGGTTTGCCGTGCTGGAGATCACGGTGATCCACATGGCGCTGTTCCGGTGGGGCGGACCGGCGGACGTGCCGGCCAACGCCCGCGCTTTCGCCTATCACAAGCATTTGGCGCCGATGTGCACGGCGCTGCTGATCCTCTCGGCAATCGAGATCGCGGTGTACCATCTGCTCGTCGGCCATTGGAGCCGCACCGCCACGCTGGTCATGTTCGTCCTAAGTGACGTGGGGTTCGTGTACCTCGTGGGCCTGATCTATTCGTTCCGGTTCAGGCCCGTGCTGCTGACGCCGGAGGGCGTCCGTGTGCGGGCTGGCTTTCTGATCGACCAACTTGTTCCATTTGACGCAATCGTTGCCGTCGAAGGCGGTTTCACCGGGAACGAGGTACGCGACGCAGCGACCTTGAACGCAGCGCTGCTTGCCTGGCCGAACATCATGCTGCGATTGGATCGCCCCCTGCATCGTCGTTCGCTCCTGAAAGGAGAGCGTCCGTTCGCTCGTGTCGCGTTCCGCCTGGATGATCCGGAGTCGTTCATCCGCCTCCTCACTTGGCGGTTAGGTCAGCGCACAGGCTAAACAGCCCTCCCGATCTCGACCGTACCGACCGAACGGCCGCGTGTCGGTACACCGTTCGCGCGTGATCGGGCGTGTGGGGGAGGCGGTTGCGCCGATCTGACCCTGCTGGGGGTTGGAAGATGGCCGGCAACTTGGCATCGTGCCCCGGCCAACAACGGAGTAACCACCATGCTTTCCAAGTTCACTGCCGTCGCCGCTGCGGCTGCGATGCTCGTCGCGCCGGTCGCCGCCTCGGCTGCCGCCAACCCCGCTGCCAGCCTGTCGGTGGCGAAGAGCGCCCGCGCCGGATCGTCGGTCGCGCGTGCCGATCAGGCCGCGGGCGGCAACGCCCTCGTCTACGTCCTCGGCGCGCTGCTGGCGGG
>NZ_JBIQDE010000036.1:0-1451 GCF_045371305.1 Sphingomonas sp. 179-A 2A2 NHS
ATTCAATATATCCTGGGAGAAACGGCCTCGGCCTAGTCGGCCGAGACGGTGATGCCTGACGGGACTCACGCCAAACCGCCCCGCCCCACACCAACCGAACGCTAGCGGCAACGGCCGACGCGCCGGCTTACGCCGTCGCGATGCTCCCTAGTGGGATCAAGCGGTTGCTGTCGGTTCGCCGTCATGAGCCGGCCTGCCTGCGGCAGACGATCAGGCCGAGTCGACGTGTCGTTCTGTCGGCCTGTCCACCTGTCGACACGCTGACAGACGGTTGGTCAGGCATATGAGGTCAGTGCCGGCGCCAAATGCTGCGGCGTGTGACCCACAGGAAACCGGGGTAGAGCAGCGCGGCCCCTCCCCAGCCCCAGCGCCACAGCGTGTCGGACCGCGCGGTGCAGCGCGGCTCGGGGCAATGCGCCGTCACCAGCGCGACGAGCCAGATCGCGAGCAGCACGACCACCAGATAGCAGATTGTCGCCGCGACGAGGTTGCGCTTGCTGATCCGCATCGTGGTCATCACGCGCCGGTATCACCACGCACGGGCGCCGCAACCCTCGTGCCGACGTATAGGTGGGATGCGATATCCTTGGCATGACGACCGAGCCGTGCTGATCGCAGGCGGCGAGGCACGGCGTTGCGGGCGTACGCGAGAGAAGCATCGATGGCGGAGCGGGCGGGCACGCCGCAGCGGAGAACGGCCCGGCGTGGCGATCATCCCGACATGCCGACGATGCGACATGTCGACGGTAGCGGTCGCGGGTATTCAGCGTTGCGCTCGACGATCGCTGATCGATGCATCGACGGCATCATCAATCATTGTCGCGATGGCGCTTCGTTCGACACGGCGTACGGCTGCATCCGGCGTGTCGCGGTGTCGACACGTTGCCGTGTCGATCTGTTGGCGCGCAACCGCTGCGTGCCATGGCGGCGATCGCCTTCGTCGCGGCGAGTGATCGCGCGCACCGATAACGGCCGGACCGCGACCGATCGCCGATGCCGTGGCGACGGTGTGGCGCTTGGCCCGACGCACGGTGCTCAGGTCCACGTGTCGCGATGTCGACACGTCGGCGTGTCAATCCGTTGCGGGGGGCTTCAGCAGATAGACGTCGTAGCTCTCATCAGTCGCGGCGGGGGCGAAGCGGGCGAGGCGGCGGGTGGCGGCGAGGAAGCGGCGCGCCTCTGCAAGGTCGACGCGCAAGGCGCCGTAATAGCCGCGGTCGCGCAGCCCCGCAGTCGTTCCGGGTCCGAGCCGCTCGCCCAGCACGACGACGACGGGGCGGCGATGGCGCGCCTGGAGCCGGCGCGCGGTATCGAGCAACCGGCCGAGCGTCATCGTCTCCTGCGCCGCCTTGGAGAAGGCGAGCGTGGTGCCGAAGCGCCGCTCGCGCGCGAGATAGATCGGGTGGCGCGAATAATAGGGCAGCGCCTCGAGCGCGGTATCGGGATCGCCC
>NZ_JBIQDE010000037.1:0-1377 GCF_045371305.1 Sphingomonas sp. 179-A 2A2 NHS
GATAAAGCCCGACATGACCCGTCAGCCGGATTTGAACGTCGACCTGGCGCCGTGTTCTCTCGATAACGACGGTGGCATAAAGCGGACCAGCTTCGCCCGCGACGGCACGGCTGCCGGTCAGGTCCAGCCGGTAGAGATTTGTGATGGTGCTGGGCTCTACGAGGGTCATCGGGCCGAGTTCCTCGCCACGAGAGGGGACCGGTTCGCTCACTGATCGCGATCGACCGGCCGACCGATGCCGACCGCGACCATCGCATCGAGAACGCGCTGGAGCAGGCTGGAGGGAATGAACCCGTAGCTCGTCGACGGCTCGCGCCCGGGGATAGGCCGCGTATCGTAGCCCGGCCACGCATAGCGGTTCCACTCGCTGACCACGATCCACGACCGGTCGCCGGAAAGCCCGAGCTGCCGGCGAACAGCCTGCGGTACCTCGATCGCGACATCGCCGCCACCGGGCTCCTTGGTCGTGAAAGGCACGACATGAACAAGAGACAGTCCGTCCCGGCTGACCGTCATCAGCACGACCACGACCGGCCGATCCTTTATCCCCTCGTCGCGCCCGTCGCGATACTCACGCTCCCACAGGTAGCTGTAGTTGAGGACTTCACCCGGCTCGGGCAGCTTGGAACTGCCTTTCGGCTTCTTCGCTGCCTGGCCCGGGTTTGACGGCGCGGAGCGCGTCGAGGGTTTCTTCATCCAGATCCTCCGTGCGCCCGGCGACCCGTTCACGGCGTCGCAGGCGCTCATATTCGTCCACAGGAACCATGACGAAGCGCACCCGGCCGTTGCGGCTGACACCGACAGGGCGGATCATCGCCTCGTCGGAATAATGGCCGAACTGCTTCTGCAGCGTGCCGGACGGCACGATTTCCATGCTCTTCGCCATGAGCGGGGCTCCAATCTTGTCGCGGTTACCGTGGTGGGATCTGTTCGAACCGCCTGCCCGCGGGCTGTCCTTCACCAGTGCGTTGCGGATCTCCGCTTGGCCTCGCGGCCGTTCTCTATGCACATCGGGACGTGTCTATCGTGTATGGCGGTCTTGTTGCGTAGCGTTTTTCTGTTTCCGAGCGTTACCTGGAGCAAGCCAACCTGCAAGGCTGACAAGTCGGATGATGCGGATAATCCGGGAAACCGTCAAGAGCCGATTTTCCCGGCAAAGCGGCACATTGTTTATTCCAGTAATCCTCCTTCCTGGAAAAAAGAGAGTGGCCGGGCAGGGCGCATTTGTCGGATTTCCTAAAACAGTGGACGCCGTCGCTGAAGGGATGGGCAACCTGAAATAGTGGATTCTCACCTAGAATAGTGGATGTTTTGAAATCCGGTGAGAGGAAAGCCGGAAACGTACGCTGAGGCTCGCCGTTTGCGGCGCATAGATAG
>NZ_JBIQDE010000038.1:0-1121 GCF_045371305.1 Sphingomonas sp. 179-A 2A2 NHS
GGGTGGATCGAGTTGCAGCGGATCGCCCAGCCCTGCTGCGCGCAGTAGAGCGCGACCGTCTTGCTGTGGTTGCGGATCGCCGCCTTCGACGCGGCATAGGCGGCGGCGCCGGGGATGCCGACCAGCCCCGAGCGCGACGAGATGTTGATGATCGATCCCGCCCCCTTCGCCTTCATCGCACCGATCGCGTAGCGGCAGCCGAGAAACGTCCCGTCGAGGTTGACGCGGTGCACCGCGCGCCAGTCGGCGAGGCTGGCGTGCTCGGGATCGTGCGCGGCCGCGCCGTCCTCGAACCCGGTCACGCCGGCATTGTTGACCACCACGTCGGCGACGGGGACGTGCGCCGCCAGCCGCGCCCAGTCGTCCTCCTCGCGCACGTCGAGCGCGACGAAGCGGCAGCCGATCGCCGCAGCGGCCTGCGCCCCGGCGTCGGCATCGATGTCGGTCAGGACGACGTCGCCGCCCTCGGCGTGAAAGCGCGCCACGATCGCGCGGCCGATCCCGCGCGCCGCCCCGGTGACGACGCACGTCTTGTTGTTCAGTCGTTGCATGATGATCCCGTGATCCAGGAAAAAAGGGCCGACCCGGCGGGATACCCCCGGCCGCATCGTCACTGTCGTCGCTGCCGCCTCAGCGGTGCCGCTGGATCACGTCGGGTCACTCCACGGATATGCGTGTCGAAGGATAGGCCGCGACGCACTACGCGGCAACACCCGGCGCTCGTAGCCCGTATGGGGCTGGGAACAGCGCGGCGGTCGCCATGCGCGACGCCCCGAGAGCAAGAGATGGCCGGCACGTCCAACGCGTGGGTTCGAGACTGCCGGCTCGTCCGATCTAAACCTTCGTGGTGCGCCGCGCGCAGGACCACGCGGCGACATGGGGCGTCGGCCGACCGCGAGCGGCTGATCGCGCGCCCGCTACTCCCCGATCGGGCTCTCGCCGTGCTTCCTCAGCACGTCGTTGAACGCCTCGGCCATCAGCGCCTGGAGGCTGCGGCCCTGGCGCCGCGCGAGCATGTGCATCGCGAAGCTCATCTCGGGGGTGAAGAACCCCGCGATCTGCTTGCGCCCCACCCGGCTCTCGGGCCGCGCGGGGGCGGCGCCCTCCTCGCCGTGCATCGC
>NZ_JBIQDE010000039.1:0-1037 GCF_045371305.1 Sphingomonas sp. 179-A 2A2 NHS
GTTGAGGACGTAGCGCCGCGCGACGCATTGCTCGATCGCAAATCCGAGATGGTCGATGCCTATCTGGCGATCCAGACCAACCTCGGCTTCACGACCGAGCATGGCGTGCCGCGGTCGCTGGCGGTGACATCGACCCGCCCGGCAGAGGGCAAATCGACCACGGCCTTGGCCATTTCCACGATGCTGGCCCGTTCACACAAGAAGGTCATCCTGGTCGACGGCGACATGCGCTCGCCCTCGGTGCATCACTTGGGCGGCGTCGATCACAATCGCGGGCTGAGCAATTTCCTGGCCGGTGAGGATGATATCGACGGGCTCACTTTCCCCATGAGCGATCTCGGCTTTACTGCAATGTCGGCAGGTCCCATTCCACCCAATGCTGCCGAGCTGTTGACCGGCCATCGGCTGCAGCTGCTGGTCTCCCGCCTGCTCGAACGCTACGATCATGTCGTGATCGACAGCCCACCGGTAATGGGTCTGGCGGACGCACCGTTGATCGCGAGCCGTGTCGAAGGAGTGGTGTACGCGGTGGAATCGCACGGCATCCGCTCCAGCTTGGTCAAGACCGCGCTTCAAAGGCTGCTGGCTGCCAATGCCCATATCTTAGGCGGGGTTCTGACCAAGTTCGAGACGCGCAAGGCGCATTACGGTTATGGGTACGACTACGGCTATGATTATGGCCGCCGGAAGGCCTGACAGATCACGGACGGTCCGCCCGGCCACTCCTCGGCGGTCTGTACGTGAATGGGCGGTGCGCGGCACGATCGCCGGCGCCGCGCTACTTCTCGGCTACGTCTCGACGACGCAGACGCTGGCCTTCGCCCTGATCAAGTCGAATACCGTACGTGGCCATACTCTTGCTCCGGACGATGGCCGGATCGCGGGAGAACTTGCCGAACAGATCCTGACCAGCGGCCAGCCGGCACGGCGTGCAAGCGCGGATCGGCTCGCCCGCGCAGCGCTGGTCGACGAGCCGCTCGCGGTGCCTGCGCTGACCGCGCGCGCGCTTGCCGCGCAGATTGCCGGCGATACGGCAC
>NZ_JBIQDE010000003.1:0-199540 GCF_045371305.1 Sphingomonas sp. 179-A 2A2 NHS
GCCGTGGAACTGGGTGCCCCAGACAGATCAGCCAACAGCCCAAGCCGCATAAACTGCGGTCCTCACGCCACGCTTACCTAGCTGTCGTGTGTGACGTTGCCTATGCGCTTTGTACGAGGCATTCCTATCCGGCTGAGGTTCCGATCGAGGCGTTTCATATTGGTCAAAGGACGGGAGAGCGCTTTCCCCATCTACCCGACTTGGACTACAAGTTGTGCGCGCTTCCGGTCTTCTGGCGAGCACGTGTTATCGGCGCAGTGCTGGCCGTTATCGGCAGCAGCGATGTTTGTGCGGCAATGTCAACTGACTCGCGATCGGCCAAAGAGCCTTCGCTTATGCGCCTCATAGAATGGCGAGGCTCGCTAGAATGGATGATCAACAATGTGTCTGATCGTGATGTCAAGCGATTGACGAACCGGTGCGACCGTTGGCCCGTCGTAGTCGGGGATCGATTGCGTGCAGCTGAGGGGCGTACGATTCGCTGCTGACCAGGGATAAAGAATGAACCGGAAAGTGAATGGATCTCGGGCTGATCGGAAGGTGCTGACGATCAGCGAGTGCACAGGGGAAATTTGGGCAGCCGTTGCCAATGCAGTACCTCCATCTGAGGCACGGATTTTCGATGACGAGATGGTGGAATGGGATCCTGGCGCCAAGCCGCTGATCGGACGTCAGGAATGCTAAGCTCAATACCTGATGGATGTGACTACAGATGTTGCACTATCGGGCGTGCGATAGCGGGACGGCGTTCACACATTATAACTCAGAACCGTGGGTGCCGAGCAATCCAGCTCCTTTTGTTGGAAGATCACAAGAAGCCATCACCGGCGTGGTTCTCGAATGGATCGCTCTCTTCTATATAGGCGGGGAGGGTTCCCATTGATGCGAGCCTGCTCACCTCCAAGGTCTTAAGAAAGGTAGCACCGGGTTGACGCACCGACTCCGTGAGAAAGCCTGACCGTAACGAGTGCCCCCCGAACAGGGCGGGATCCAGTCCGGCCGCTTCTGCCCGAGCTTTGACTATCCTGGCGACGCTGCGATCGCACATCGCAGTCGGCCGAACCCGATCGCCAACGTGGCGCCACGAGGCGCGACCGGTTTCCGCGTTCCATGCTTTCATTCGCGCGGGGGCGAGGCGCCTGAATATCGGGCCGCTAGCGATGCCGCTGACGTGAAGCCACTCGAGCAGCAGCGCCTTGGGGCGGATGCGTTCGCCGTCGAGGACTGAAATCGCCACACGCTCCCTCCGCGATTTACCCGCGGCCGATCCGATGCTGAGTATCAGCCCGTCGGGCACGACCCTGATGTCGTCGAACTGCAGCGCCGCTAATTCAGACCTGCGCAAGGCGGCCGCCACGCCGAGCGACAGCAGCGCGCGATCGCGAACTGATCGGATGTCGTCACCCACAATGGCCGCGAAGATGATGTCCAGTCGCTGAGGACCGATAGCCGTTTTCCGTACCTTTTCGGTGTGGCGGCTTTGCAGGATACGCGTGAGCGCGGCGCCAAACGCAGGGTTGCGATTTAATCGGGCTGGAAGAGGCAAAGAGGCTTCCCGATGATAGTGATTGATCGCGGAGCGAGCGCGGGAGAGTGACGAGGTTGCAAGCGGTCGCCGAGTCCGACCGTCTGGACCCTCTCCCTTCGCCTGGGCGGAGATGAAGCCAATGATAGCTTCCGGCGTAGCCGGAAGCGCCGAAACGCCCTGAGCCTCGCACCAGGCCGTGAACGCAGCCCAATCCGAAGCGTAGGCTCGCAAGGTCAGGGCTGCCAAGCGGGTGGGTGGGAATTTGTTGCCGTGCTCAGTCTCATCTGGACGGACGAAAGAGGGATTCGACCCGCCACTGCTCCTGCCATCCTTGGCCATCAGTGGATTCCTCATAGTCGGAGATCGATGAGACGCCCCATCGCGTTCCCAGCTACAGCTTGCGCCCCTCACGCTGCCATTTACAAGTCATTCAGCCTCGCAGAAACACCGATATTGAGACATTCTATTAAATAGCCAGGCACGCTCGAATGGATGCTCAGTGACTCGGCGATCTATGACGTGCGCCAGCTGTTTGGGCGTTCAGTCAAGTGGTCGGCACAGGTGCGAGAACGGATAAGTGTAGCAGCTATCGAACTTCGCAAAACTGGTCGCTAGCGCGAGCAGGTATCCTGCTTCGCGGATCAACCATAATTTTGTAGTGCAATAGCCAACGCTCGTTCAGCGGAGAGGAGAGGGGCTTGAACGTCTGTACGGGGTGGAGAACGGCCTGTCCGCTTCCAGGCTGCAATCATCGATACCGGACACTCGTTCAGCGAACAGGGTGGTCGCCTTGGCTTTTTGGATTAGGGGAGAGCGAAACGGCATTCCGCCAACGGCGCGGCCAAGCGGACATCGCGCTGACATCGGGTAACACCAGAGCCTGACGACGGCGAAACGACGGTCGCCTCATCGATCGAGCATACCAATTCCATGTCGCCGATCGCGGCAGCCTCAATCCCGAACATCTCCATACATACTGCAAGCTATTTCGGCTTTCCAACTCTGCCGCTCACACCTTCAGCATCTCCGGGCTGCTGAGGTAAACTAACGTGGCGACGTGATCATTCGGCAGGCAGAACGACTGCTCGGTCACGGTGAACCGCTCCGCGAGCTGCGTGTCGAACCAACATGACGCCTTAACTGTGACCGGCTGCTTCGTCTCAGTACCGCCCCGGAACAGTATACGGAACGTCGGGCTCTCCGGCTGCAGGTCCGACCGCGGGAACCATCGCTCCGGCACGATCGGCGGCCGGCGGAACCAGCGCATGCCGGCTTGTCCATGGCAGACCAGCAGGGCGGGGAACCTGTTCGTGCCGAGCGCGCGGATCGCGGTCGCCGTCAGGCTGGTATGGAACATGTCGGCAAGCTCGCGGACCGCCGCCAGCGTCAGCCGTTCGATGTCAGCGGCGAGCGGCCGGAAGATGTAGCCGGGGAGAAGCAGGTCAGACGCGTAGGCGTCTGCCTGCAGCTCGGGATTGCTGCCGACGCGCTCTCGGCGGCCGTCGTTCAGCGGGCGATCGATGTCGCTGCTCCGGCAGGTGAGGCAGATCCCGCGGTGGCGGTGCCAGTGGCCGAGCTCGTGCGCCACCGAGAAGCGGCGGCGCTGGAGGCGCGCTCCTGCGTCGACGGTTATGATCGCCCGGCCGTTCTGACCCACGATCCGCGCCTCACACGACCTGAGCGAGCGGTATTTCACCTTTGCGCCCAGCGAGCGGGCGACCACCTCGACGTCGATCTCCGCCGGCTCGGTGATGCCGAGCGCCTGCAGTGCTGCCTCGGCGGCCGAGGGGCGGGCGATCATTCCTCGGTGTCGTCCCCGGCGTCGCGCTCGAGTTCGGCCAGATCCTCGAGCAGACCCTCCATGTCCTCATCGCCGTCCGAGACGCCGCCCCGCGCCGCCAGCGTCATCTTCACGTCCGGGTCGTTCGCCGCCTCCTTGAGCTTGGCGCGCATCCGATCGGCGTCGAAGGTGACGACGGTCGCTCCCGCCCTCTCCCGATCGATCTGTGCGCGGAGCTCGACCAGCCGTGCTTTGCGCAGCGCGAGTTCCGCTCGTTCGAAGCTGGCGAGGATGCGGTCGCGCGCACCGTCGTCGACCGCAGCGTCGTCCGCGGCCAGTATCTCCTCGATGACGAAGTCGTCCAACCGGGCGAGCCGGTCCGCATCGTCGCCGCTGATGCCGTTCATCGCTCGAGTCCCTTCGGAAAGGCGGACTGTAGTCTACGGCTCAACCGTTTACGAATGGCGGCGAGCCGCTTGGTGTCGACGCCGAGCAGCTCCTCGAGCTCTCTGCCGAGCATCCCGTCGCAGATACCCTCGACGAGCAGCTGCAACTGCTCGTCATCCTCGATCAGGCCGCTTATAGCCGCCAGCACCTCCCCGTCGTCGCGCGCCGAGGCGAGCATCCTTTCAGGCGAGGGAGCCGGATCGGGCAGGTCCCGGCCGCTCGATCCCCCGGGCACGGATCGGACATCGCGGAAGCCGGCGCGGATAGCCTCGACCTCCTGCGAGGCGATGCTCTTTATGACCCCGGCGATGATAGGCAGCACGTCGGCACCCCGCGGCAGCCTGCGCGTGCCTTGCAGCATCCGCTTGAACGCCTCCTGGCTCAGGTCCTCCGGCTGCATGCGGCACCTCGGCGCGAACCACTTGGCGATCCTTTCGATCTTGTCGAAGTCTGCGCGATCGAGGCCGCACATTACGGCGCGAACCTCGTCGACCGTGAGATGGTCGGCTTCGCCCCCGCCTTCGATTTCAGCCGTATCCTGCACGCCGTCCGGTTCCCCCTCCCGATGTATGCGGACGGGCCCGATCCTTCGGACATCGGATGGTCGCGTCCGAATCCGCGTCGGTGTCCGCATGCATTGTTGGAAAGGGATTTCACATCGCGTGCAAGCCCGTGGGGGTGGTCGATCCGAAGTGGAGTGGAATCATGGTGAAGAGCTGGAAGCACGACCGCGCCTCGGATCACATCGAGCGCAAGCTCAAGGATATCGAGAAGGTGACAATCGCCGAATACAGCCGGGACATGTCGCTGGAGAGCATCCCCGCGAACAAGGCTTATCGGGTTGACGGCGTTCACCTCTACGCCGACATCCTGAACCTCGGCGACATGCTGCATGTCACCTCGGACGAGGGCGTGACGTGCCATCGCCGGACCCTTCGCTTCCTGAACCTCCACCAGCGGGCTGTGCACCGGGTTCTTGCCCGTTGCGGAGCGCGCCGGGTCGACTTCCACAACCAGCGGCTGCACGCGGTGGTGACGAAGCCTTACAACAGCGACGCCGACGCCGAGGCGAAGCGCGTCCGCCGCGCGGTGGCCATCGCCCAGTTGATCATCGATGTCCTGGACGAGACGGGCGACGCCGACGAGCAGATCCCGAACGCGAAGGTCCGGGTGGGGATCGACTCCGGCGAGGCGCTGGCCGTGAACAACGGCCGCCGCGGCGGCCGCGAACCGCTCTTCCTCGGCGAGCCCGCCAATCAGGCCGCGAAGATGTCGGGCGGCGGCACCCGTGTGGGTATCTTCCTCACGAACAACGCCCGCGAGGCGATCGGGCTCGGCGCGGTCGACAATCCTGCAGCGACGTCGCTCACCTCTGAGGAGATCGAGGATTGCCGGATCAAGGCGGCCCTCGGCGTGTCCAAGGACGCGATCGTGAAGGAGTGGGAGGAGGATCTCGAGAGGAATCCCATCGGGGCGTTCGGCTTCTCCCGCCACACGCCGCCGCTGCGGACCCTCGACATCACCACGCTCACGCCGGGCAATTCGCGGCGGCAGGAGGCGGCATCCGTCTATGCGGACATCGACGGCTTTACCGCCTACGTTGCGCGTCACATCGCGGACTCCGCTGAGGACGTGGTGCGCGTCTTTCACGTGATCCGCGCCGAGCTCGACCGGGTGCTCACCTGCGACTTCGACGGCCGCCGCATCCGGTTCATCGGCGACTGTCTGCACGGGCTGCTCTGCGAGGGGACCGTCCATACCACCGACGATCTTGAAACCGTCAGCACCGCCACGCTGTGCGCCGGGGCCCTCCGCTCGAGCTTCGAGCTGGCGCTCGAGAAGCTCGGCGACGAGGGCATCGACACCGCCGGTCTCGGCCTCGCGATCGGCTTCGAGTTCGGCCCCATGACCATCACGCGCCTTGGGATGCAGGGCGACCGCGTCCGCTGCTCGGTAAGCCGGGGAGTCCTCGCGTCAGAGGCGGAGCAGGTGCGCTGCGCGGGTGACGAGACCGCGATCGGCAGCTCCGCCTACGATGCGGGGACGCAGGCGGTGCGGGATCTGTTCGGCTCGCGCAGGAAGGTGAAGGGTCTCGACTACAACGAGGCCGTCGAAGCTCTGTCCGAGAAGGCGGACGCGACCGCCTCTGCCGCGAAGCGCGCGGCGTTCGCCCTGGCGGCGCCCGCCATAGTCGCGGCCTCCGAGCGCACGGTCCGGCCGTACGCGGAGGGCGAGTGACCGCGACGACGACCCCGGAGACTATCGCGCTAATCGCGGACAGCATGTCCGACTTCGGCGCGTCCGAGATCCGGCGCTCCCCCGGTGAGCTTCTGGTGTCGCTGCCGGTTCCGCTCGCCGATGGTCGGGTGCCGGTATACGGACTGAGCATCACGGTGGAGGGCGCCTCGGCCGTGGCGCGGGAGATCACGCCCTCGCTGCTTCCGGCCTTCTGCCCCGAGCGCCACATCAACCGCAACGGCAGCTTCTGCCTGTATTGGCGTGCCGTCGACGACATCGTGATCGACCGCGCGGATGCCGCCCGGGCATGGTGGGAGACGCTGGTCCGCTTCCTGCAGCTGCAGTCGCGGGCCGCGCGTCTGCGTCGCTGGCCGGACGGCCGCGGCCGCGCCCACGGCGCACCGGCGGCGCTTCATCAGCTGCGGGCGGAACTGGCGGCGGGGCGGCTCGGGGATCCGTTCCCCTCGGACTTGGCCGATCGTCGCCTGACGCTGGTCGTTAGCGGCGGGGGTGCGAACGGACCGGCGGTCCGGGTTATGCGCGATGGGCGCCGGCTTTACTCGGTCTGGATCGGCAGCGGCCGTGTCGTGAACCTGAGGGATCCGTGCGTCTGCTCCGCCGGTGCGCATCGCCGGCCGGCCGTGCTGCGGTCGTGCGGCGATCATGCCAACGCGGCGGCCGTGCTCGCGCTCGAGCTGCACCGCATGGGCGAGCAGGAGAGCCTCTTCTGGAAAGGGTTCGCCGGCTCGCCGTGTTGCGGCTCGGTGGATGGGTGTCCGCTGGCGAACGCCGGGGCCGTGCCGGCGGCGGGTGCGTCGCCCGCTGGTCCCCGGGAAATTGTGGAGGTGAACGACAATGACGGCTCTGAGCGACAGGTTTGACCGGAATGGCATCGTCGAGGCGCTGCTCCGGCAGCGGCTCGTGCGCAGCGATCGGGAACTCGCGGGCAGGTTCGCGGACGTCGGTAAGACCGCTGAGCTGGCGCCGGGCGACCTTCTCGTAGAGGAGAGCGCGTGGGACAACGACCTCCACTTCATTCTCGCGGGCGAGTTCGATGTCCTGATCCGTGGGCAGCACAAGCAGACGAGGGTCGCCGGGGAGTCGGTCGGCGAGCTGGCCGGCCTCAATCGGGCGCGCGCCCGTACCGCGACTCTGAGGGCCGTCTCGCCGAGCTACGTGCTGACGGTCGCACTTGCGGACGTCGAGAGCATCGTGGGAGCCGACGTCGAGTTCTGGAGGGCGACCGCCGACGCGGTTGCGGACCAGCTCGATCATCGCAACCAGGAGATTGCTGCCGCCAACGAGCACCCTCGGATCTTCGTCATTTCGTCCAGCGAAGGGCTGAAGGTCGCGCGCCTGGTCCGGCAGAACCTCGATTCCGACGACATGCCCGTCTACCTGTGGGATCAGGGCACCTTCGGTGTGTCCGAGTATCCGATCAGCTCGTTGGAGGATGCGATCGAACGAGCCGACTTCACCATCGCCGTGGCACGCGCCGACGATCTGCTCGTGTCGCGTGGGACGGAGCACAAGGTGCCGCGTGACAACGTGCACTTCGAGTACGGCATTTCCGTCGGCCGGTTGGGGCGGGAGCGTTCCTTTCTGCTGGTCGAGGCGGACACGGGCGTCAGGCTGGGGTCCGATCTCGCCGGGCTCACGACCCTTCGCTACAAGGGTGCGAGCGCGGACCAGATGGAGCGATCCGTCGCCAAGGCGTGCGATCAGGCGCGAGAGCGTATCGAATTCATCGGCGTGCGGCGCGATCGTCGTGCGTGCTGAGATGAGGTCCAATCGGAGCAGGCTCAGCCGGGCTTCAGGTCGGTAGCTAGGTCTCTACCAGCCGACACGGCGCGCGAGATGGTCGATGTTGTTCAGGACGCCGGCCCAATGGTTCGTCGAACCCTTGCAGAAGCCCGCCGCCAGCAGTTTCGGCTGCAGCTCGGGCGATTGCAGACGCGACAGGATCTGCTTCCTGGCATGACCGTCCCACATCGTTTGTCCGTGCGGCATCCACGTGAACTGCTGGAGCTGCAGCAGGAAGTTCTCGTCCTGGGGCGTGAGTGCCGCGAACCCGCCGAGGAGTTCCGTGGTGAGATAGTTGTCTAGAGCGGCTCCGCCGATGAGGCCGTAGTCGCGGGACCATGGAACGATATTCGCGATCAGGTGCGCCGCCCAGGGTGTTCTATGGCGCTCGAGACCAGGCCACATCTTCCACCAATCCGGTTCGAAGTCGTCCCAGAACGACATGAACAGGCTGTTCACCGCGGAGGTGGGCTCACGATATTGTCGCGAGATCTGCAGCGAGAGCCAACGGAACAGCTCCTGCCATCGCTCAGCCTTCGTCAGCCCCAACGCGTAGGTCAGGTAGAAGAGGTAGGCCGGGTATGTCGTCAGTCCGAGCAGGGCCACGTTCCCGTTGCCGCCCTTCGCGGCGACGAGACCTTTGAGCGCGTCCTCCATCTGGCCGAATTCGCTTCCGTCTCCCCAGCGGCCGATGATGCCGGCCATGCGTGCGAGCGGCTCGGAGATGCCTTCGACGGCTCTCCACCGATCGAGCACGATCTCGTTTGTGACGCCTGGAACCGATACCGGCAAATCGGGCCCGCTGATCCGCTCGACGACGCGTTCCACTTGATCTGCGAGCGCGTCGGCCAGATTTATGCGGCGGTCCGGACTCGCGAGGTTCCGCTTGGTCGTGGCGAGCAGGATCTCGATCGTGTCGGGTGACGGCCTGCGCGACTTCGCCAGCACATCGACCGCGTCTCCCAGCTGGGTGAAGAAGGTATCGGCGTCGTCGATGTGGACTACGGTCGCGGCGCGCGCGGCGATGAGATCCTGAGCGGCGGGGGCTGGTCCGCCTCGGGCCGCCCACCAGGTGGGAAAGCGCCTGTTCGGCGCGCGGACGATCGCCGCGCGCAGTGCCGGGTCCCATTCGCCCGACCAGCCGGAAACGATCAGGCCGTATTCGTCGAGGATGCGGTCCAGAAGCCGGTCATATTCGATGGGATACGATGCGAGTTCGTCCTCGGTGTTGAGGATGCGATTGTCCAGGTAGTCGCCGTGCACCTTCAGCAGGAAGCATCGGCTGTGCGGCAGCGGGCTGGATCCGGCGAGGTCGTCCACCGACTTGATCACGACCGGTTCGACCCCGACGGCGCTGAGCGCGGTCTCCAGCAGGCGGTCGAAGTTCGTCGTGATCACCACCCGGACGAAGCCGTCGCGGACCAGCCGGGCGATCGAATGATGGGCTCGCGTCGGGACGCGCCGCCGGGCCTCGAGATCGTCCGCGCTGGGCTCGATGTAGCGATGGAGGATAGATCGGCGCTCGGCGGGGGTGATGGAGAGCGCGTCCAGGAGCGAGGAGTAGCCCGGATCCGTTCCGAACCGCGCCCGGTGCCAGGCGGCCCAGTCGGTCTCTCCGGTCGCGCCTTCCGCCGTCGCGACTCTCCGGACGAGATCGAGGGTGATGTCCCAGCCGGTGGGGATCTCGGCGGATCGCGAGATTCCCGAGCCGAGCAGCAGCGCATAGACGCCGGGGTTCTCGACGATCGAGAACGCCATGCGGGTGTTCACATCAATCATCGCTTCGGTCCCGGGACTAATGCGAAATCATGGTCCGACTTCCGCATTGCGTCCATGCCTGCTGCACGGCGCCGCGGCCTGAACCCGCATCTCGTTAGCTACACACGGCTGGCTTAGTGCGCAGATTTCGTCGAGCGATCCCTCGAGCCAGTGCGCAGAGTTGCCGCGGCCGAGGGTCAGCGGCATCGCGTCAGGTTACCGATTGGCAAATTTCGGGTCCTTGACTGAGTAGCGCCGAATGGCAGGAGATGGGTCTTTGTGGGCGGTAGCCATGTCGCCGCCTATGCTCACAGCGATTATACAACTCGATCTGCGGGCTAAATGGATCGATCAGACATCTGGTTCAACGAGGAAAGGAATCGATCGGGGCTGGCAAACCCGTGATTGGACATGCGTCCTACTTCCCGTCGATCGAGAAGAAGCACGGTAAGTCGATCGCGGAATGGAAGATGCTGATCCTTCGGCACCTTCCAGCAAAGTATATTGAACTCGTCTCCATGTTGAAGAGCGAGCACGGGATGGGCCATAGTCACGCGAACGCGCTAGTAGCGCACACGTTAGCTGAGAACAGAGGCTAGCCTCGCCAGCCGAAACTTGCGGCGACATCCTTTGGTTGATCGGTCGGCACGGCGGGAACGTCGGCAGGTCGCGCTTCATGGCTGCGAACGGCACCGTCGGCCTGCTGAAGGTTGCCCAGTTCGATCCTTATTCGAGCTTCAGCCAACTGCGCGTTTGCCACCGGGTGCTCGGACAGCACCTCGTCACCTCGCTTGATCGTTACCATCAACGGCATCGCCTTGTCGCGCGTGCACTGGATGCTGGCGGTGGGTGTTATCATTGCAAGTCCTTTGTCGCCCCGCCGCTATACAGGGACGCAGTTTGGTCTATGCGGGCCATTGTGACAGTCGTCAGCTAGATACGTCCTTCTCAGCCATTCGCTTCTTGTAAGCGATGCCCTCACGACGCCGCCTTCGGTCGTAAACCCGCTGGTGCGAGTAATGCCGAGCGCGTGCAATCAGTGCCGCCCCACCGAACAATATCATCCCGATCAATATGTAGGCGACGAGAGTACGGCCCATGCTTCAGCTCCCTTGCACCTGGGAGCTGCTTCACTCTCGGCGGAGCCGTAGCGAAGAGCGGCTCGGTTGGTTCCGATCGCCTCATTGGCGAGAGATTTGTAAAATACCTAATCGACGCGATCGACGGTTCAGCTGCCCAGGAGGTGCTTTCTCGGAACGATAGCCAAAGCGCCGCCCGAGCACGCGCAGCCGCGATCTGAACAGGAAGCCGGGGGCTGCGGCTAGCGGCACTTTCAGCTTCCGCGCGCCTTGAGCTCAAGCGCGAGGAGGTGCGCGAGATCGGTTAGCTGGACTCGATCTTCGTCTCGGTGGACGCCGCTTGCACGTCGGCCCTGCTCCACCAACTCACGCCAGAAATCGATCGTATCGCTGTGAACCGGCCGTCCGCTGAAGCGGCGAATACTGGCAACGGTGTTCTCAAGATTCTTCGAAAGCGGTCCATGCAACTTCATCCTGCATATATAGGATCCGCTACCATTTACGCACCCCTGATGGCGATTGTTTTGACGGATATGCTCGGGCAGGAGCATGACTAATCACCAAGCCAAGCCCACCTATTCCACTACGCGGTGCCGAGCAGGTGGTGACGGCCATCGATGCGGTGATCGAACGGATTAGCTAGCGCCGCACGCTGCACGTCAAATCGGCTGACGCAGCGGCTGATCAGGCGGAACTTGCCTTTCACGCCATGCGTCGGAGCCTGATGCCGAATTTCACTGAACAGTCAGAGATACTCAAGCAGTCGGGCGCTTCGGCACCAAGCCCGCGCGACTCGTTCGAGCGGCGCGTGTTCCGCGCAACCGCGGTCGTGCTGGGAACCGTGGCCGGGGCCTACGTTCTATGGCTGCTCGTCGATCTGCTGCTGCTGCTATTCGCGTGTGCACTCGTCTCCTTGATCCTCCTCACTCTCACGAACTCGATCCGACGGCGAACCCGGCTGCCGTTCGGGGCCTGCCTCGCAGCGACGGTGCTCGGTCTGCTTGCCCTGATCGGCGGCTCGGTCTGGTTCTTCGGCGCGACGATGCAGGGCGAGTTCGCAGAACTCGCCGCCCGCTTGCCCGCCGCCTGGGCGAGCGTGCAGGCTCGGATGATGGGGTCGCCGTTGGGCGCGTCGCTTCTCGAGAGGGCGCAGAGCTTCGCACCGACCGGTCAAAGCGTGGTCAACGCCGCCACGGCGACCCTTGCGGCGGTGGGCGGTGCGCTGTCCGGAGTGGCCATCGTGCTCGTCGGTGGGCTCTACCTTGCCGCACAGCCGACGTTGTACACGGTCGGCTTGCTGCGCCTGTTTCCGCGGCATGCGCAGGAACCGGCCGCGGAGACGTTGGACGCCATCGCGGTGTCGTTGCGCAACTGGCTCAAGGGCCAGACACTCGGGATGCTCTTCGTCGGCATCGCCACCGGGCTCGGACTGTGGCTGGTGGGTGTGCCGGCCGCCTGGGCCATCGGGCTTGTCGCGGGTCTTGCGGAGTTCGTCCCTTATGCGGGCATCATCTTCGCAGGCATTCCGGCGCTCGTGCTCGGCTTCGGCCAAGGCACGGATGTCGGTCTCTGGACACTTGGAGTGCTGATCGCGGTGCAGCAGCTTCAAGGCAACGTCGTCATGCCGCTGCTCCAGAACAAGATGGTGGACCTGCCGCCTGCGATCACGATCTTTGGCATCATCGCCGCAGGTATCTTGTTCGGCGTGGCAGGCGTGCTGCTGGCAACGCCGCTGACGATCGTCGTGCTCGTGCTGGTCCGCCGGCTCTATCTTCGCGAGGAAGCGGAAGAGGTTCTTGAGAGTGGAAGCGAGCCCGCAGTTCCGCCGCCGCTCACTCCGAAAGGATGATCCGGTCCCGACGGTCTCAATTGCATGCTGAACGCAAACGGCCGGAGACACTCAGCTCGCGCAGAGAGATACGGACACTTCGAGAAAGGCGGGGCCCCGCCCGGTGAAGCTTCCCGCCACCGGCACTACTTGCCGAATATCGCGCGCCACAGCGACCGGGATCAAGTTGAAGCCTCCGACGCTGCGATTGGTCGGGTCGAACGTGATCCAGCCCGCCCCGGGCAGGAAGATCTCGGCCCAGGCGTGGGTCGATCCCGCCCCCGCGGATCCTACCTGCTGACCATCTGCATCATGAAGATAGCCGGAAACGATCCGCGCTCCGATGCCGAGCGTTCGCACCGCCTCCACGAACAGGAGCGCGAGGTCGCGGCATGATCCCCATCCGCGATCGAGCGTCTCCAGCGGCCCCTGGGTGCCTTCATCCTCGCGGCTCTGATAGAAGATCGAGGACGCGATGCCGTTGCTGATATCCTTGAGCAGCGACAGGGTGTCGGTCGAGTTGCCGAGAATAAAGGCTCTCGTCCAGGCTGCAAGTCGACCAGCGTCATCCACATAGCCCGGTATCGCAAGCGCGCCGAGGTCAGCCCGCTCGTCGGGCGCATAGGCGAACGGGTAGGAGATCGCAGACGCTGCGATGTCGAACACCGGCCACTGGTCTGCGTAAAGCCGCACGGTCGAGATGCTGTCGATTGTGAGCGTGTCCGTAGCGTTGCTGAAGGTCGCCGTTGCGATGGCATTGCCCGCCACATCCGAGGTCCAGGAGATGTCTGCAGCTGGTTCGATCACAAGGTCGTGCGAAAGAAGATGCACGTCCCGGCTTTCGCGCGGGCGCAGCATCATGCGGTGCGGGCCGAGCGTGACTGGCTCCGCATAGTGATAGGTCGTTCGGTGGCCGATGGTGATCAGAGTCATGGGACAAAGTGCCACAACCTGATCGACTGCCAAATCAGTAAATGTTTCGCCGTCGAGCATCAGTTCGCAGGGGCGGCTTGGGGGCGAGCGAGCGAATGATCCCTCGTTCACGGGGCCCTGCACGGCAGCTCCTGGTGTCATTCGCGACCGCGCCTTCTATCTGATCGGCCTGCGGCTGATCAGGGACTGAAGACCAGCACCAGGAAGACGAAGAATAGCGACAGGTGAACCGCTCCCTCGAGCATCGTCGTGCGCGTGCCCGAGAAGGTGAGGATGTTCAGCACCAGCGTCATGCTGAGCAGGATCATGTTGGCGGCGGAGAGCCCCAGGATCACCGGCTCGCCGGTGATTAGCCCGATGATGAGTGTCCGCCGTCAGCACCAATGGCACAGATTTGAGGTTGTGATTTAAGGAGGATCTGGGCTTCGTCGTAGTGACGAAGGAACGAAGATGAAGCCCAGATCCTCCAATGTAAAATCGCCCGCCAAGGCCCCAGCAGAGCGGGTAGTGAAGGACATCCGCCGACAGACCCGGCGCCACTTTTCGGCCGAGGACAAGATCCGCGTCGTGCTGGATGGCCTGCGCGGGGAAGACAGCATCGCCGAGCTATGCCGCAAGGAAGGCATTGCCCAGAGCCTGTATTACACCTGGTCGAAGGAGTTCATGGAAGCTGGCAAGCGCCGCCTGGCCGGCGACACCGCCCGTGCCGCGACCACCGGAGAGGTCCAGGACCTGCGCCGCGAAGCCCGGGCCCTGAAGGAATGCGTGGCCGATCTGACACTGGAAAACCGTCTGCTCAAAAAAAGCATGGTCGCGGATGGGGGCAACGACGAATGAGGTATCCCGCATCCGAGAAGCTCGAGATCATCAGAACCGTCGAGCAGTCGCACCTGTCGGCCAAGCGCACGCTGGACCAACTCGGCATCCCTCGTCGGACATTCTACCGCTGGTATGATCGCTACCTCGAAGGCGGGCCGGAGGCGTTGGAAGATCGGCCATCGGCGCCGAGCCGGGTGTGGAACCGCATCCCGGCGGGCATCCACGACCAGATCATCGAGCTGGCGCTGGAACAGTCTGAGCTGAGCCCCCGGGAACTGGCCGTGCGCTTCACCGATGGGCAGCGCTACTTCGTGTCGGAATCCACGGTTTACCGCCTGTTGAAGGCCCACGACCTGATCACCAGCCCGGCCTATGTCGTGATCAAGGCTGCCGATCAGTTCCACACGAAAACCACGCGGCCGAACGAGATGTGGCAGACCGACTTCACCTACTTCAAGATCATCGGGTGGGGCTGGATGTATCTGTCGACCGTGCTCGACGACTTCTCGCGCTACATCATCGCCTGGAAGCTGTGCACCAACATGCGAGCCGAGGACGTCACCGACACGCTGGACCTCGCCCTGGCGGCTTCTGGTTGCGACAGCGCCACGGTGCTGCACAAACCCCGGCTACTCAGCGATAATGGCCCCAGCTACATCGCGGGTGAGCTGGCGGAATACATCGAGGCCCGGAAGATGAGCCATGTCCGCGGCGCCCCGTGTCATCCCCAAACCCAGGGCAAGATCGAGCGCTGGCACCAGACCCTGAAAAACCGCATCTTGCTGGAAAACTACTTCCTGCCCGGCGACCTCGAAGCCCACATCGAGGCCTTCGTCGAGCACTACAATCACCAGCGATACCACGAGAGCCTGGCCAACGTGACGCCTGCCGACGCCTACTTCGGCAGGGCTCCGGCAATCATCAAACTGCGCGAAAGGATCAAGCGACAGACCATCGAACATCGGCGCTTGCAGCACCGCAAGTTCGCCGCCTAACATCAACCCCCTGACGAGGTCCGCACTCCGCTAATCTACGCCGCGAGTTGTGCCGAATGTTCTGACGACGGACAAAATCAGCCAGTTCGATAATATATCTTATGTTAATAGCGATACCGCAACTGTCCATGTAAACTGTGTCCAGTGTGATTGGGAAAGGCTTGCAGTCACGGCGGTCTTTCAACAGTATCAGCGACCGTGTCCACTTCGTTCGCCACGACGCCCTGGCAGGCAGCGCGTATCGAAATGCCCGGCGGCCGCCGGTCGTGGACGGTATTGGATGATCACGGCGACGTCGTCGAGTGCCTACGTCATTGGATCGTCCATCTCGAGCAGACGCACGCGTCTCCGAACACGATCCGCGCGTATGTTCGCCATGTCGTCGACTTCGCGAACTTCCTCGGCGCCAACGGCGCCGGCATCCATGAAGCCACGGTTGCGCTCTACGACGGCTTCCTTGCCTGGCGGCTTGCCCGGCGAAAGGATGCCTTGCCGAGCCCGCGGCTGATCCTGCTGCGAAAGCAGGAAACGCGGGTTCTGGCGCCATCGACGCGCAACCAGATCCAGCTGGCGATCAAATCGTTCTACCGCTTCTATAACGGCACCGACGACTTCGCGGTCGATACGGCTGAGGTCAGCAAGGTCTATGACGGGCACCGGATCTACAAGCCGTTCCTCGAGCATATCAGCCAGCGTCGCACGACGCGGCGCAAGGACCGCTATCTGTCGGGCGATCCCGGCCGTGTACAGCAGCAGGTGCTCAAGAAGCGCCTGACGCCAAGCGAGGTCCTGCGGCTGATCGAGGCGTGCGGTCTCGCGCGCGACGCGTTCCTGATCGTGCTGCTCTACAATACCGGTCTCAGGATCGGCGAAGCGCTGGGTCTGCGCCATGTCGACATCGACCTCGCTGAAAAGGTCGTCTGGGTCGTTCCGCGCGAAGACAATGCCAATGGCGCCCGCGCCAAATCCGGCCGGACGCGCGGTGTGCCGGTCCACGACTACGTGCTCAACATGTACGTCGACTACCTCACCAGCGACGAATATCTCCCGGCCTTCGAGTCCGGAGCGGAGTACGTCTTCGCCAATGTGAAAGTCGGCATGATCGGGCACGCCATGAGCCTGTCCTATGCCCAAAAGCTCGCGGGCCTGCTCGAGCAGCGCACGCATATCGACTTCAGCTGGCACATGTTCCGCCACAGCCATGCATCCGAAGCGATCGCGGCGGGATACAGCCTGCTCGAAGTGGCCGATCGCCTCGGACATGCCAGCCCGCAGACAACGGCCGCGTTCTACCAGCACCTGTTCGCCTCGGAAATCCGCAGGCTTTACCTCACAGGTCCCGACGAGGTGCATGAAAGGCTTGAGAAACTTCGCGAGGCAGAGCTTCTTAGAAGGGATATGCGATGGGCATGACGCCGCTGGCGCTCGTCGGCGGCACACCGCATGATACCGATCGCTACAGCAACTGGCTCGAAGCTCGGCTCGGGGGACTATCCCCCCTTCTCGTTGAGAATCCTGTCTGGTCAGACGCCATAATGAACGAGGTGTTCGGCCATTCCTGGCTGAGCCAGACATACGCAAGTCTGCCGCTCAGCGCTGCGGTTCCGGTGCTGACCAACGAGATCAAGGCCTACCTCGCGGCATCGGTGCTCGATGATCGCAAGGCCGACACCCAATGGTTCCAGCGCCGGATCCCGGTGATCCGATATCTCGTCGAGGAAGGCGCAAGCCTGCTTCAGCATTTTGGAGCGGGCTGTCTGGCGGACATCCCCCACCCGGGCTTCGGCGCGTCAGATGGCGATACTGCGAAGACGAAATGCCACAACGATGCCGTCCTCGAACTCTACGCCACATGGTACGGCGAACAGTACGGGCGGCGGAGGCAAAGCCAGACCCGCCAATGGATCCGGGACGGCGAGATCGTCACCACCCAGTATCGATCACCGGAAGTGCAGCTGTTCGGTGATATCCATCGCTTCTCGATCATCAATCGGGCGCAGATGGCGCCGATGCATGACCGCGACATCATCTGGATCAACGATCTTTACAGCGAGGAGGACACGCGCTTCCGCGACCGGCAACGCCGAAGCGACACTTATCTGAACTTCCTGTGCTTCGAGCCTTGGCTGCGCCCGTTGATGCGCGGCTTCCTGCTCGACAAGGTCGCACATGGCGAACTTGCGCCGGCGACCCTTGTGGGAATGCAATCGCGCTTGCGAACCTTCGGGCAGTTCCTGCACGGCGAGGGCATCGCCGAGCCCGGGCGAGTCACTGAACTGACGATGGAGCGTTACCTCGCATGGGGAAACGCGCGAAATGCCGCAGGCAAGAACTGGTACACCGACATCGTGCAACTCCTGCGCGCGGCTCCGGTCCTGCTGCCAGGCCAATGGCCGCGGATCGCACTCGACAAGCGCGCCGCACGGCGCATCCGTTACAAGCAGGCACCGGACGACCCGCGGAACCGGCTTTACGCATCACGCGAGGGTGCCAACCGGGCCGCCCCGCCGGAAGCCCTGGCGGCCATGGTGGCCAGGCTCGACGAACTGCCCGCCCCTATCCCGGTAATCTTCATGATCGGCGTCACGACCGGGGCGCGGGCCGAAGACCTGCATGCCCTGCTCTTCGACTGCCTGCGGCCCGATCCGCACGACACGCGCTTCATGCTGTTCACGTTCTGGCAGAACAAGGTCAGCCGCTGGAATACCAAGCCCTTGCTGGTCACCGATCCTGCGCACCAGGCGATGATCAAGCTGATCGAGGCGCAGCGGGATCATGTCCGGCAGCGTTACGGGCGCGTCACCAAATACCTGTTCCCGGTCTTCTCCGGCAAACGGGAGTCGTTCCTCGGCTACAACTGGACCTTGCAGGAACTCAAGATGCTGTGCCTCAGGCATGGAATCGTCGATGGCGAGGGCAAGCCGTTCGACTTCTCGTGGCATCCACTGCGCCACCATCGCGGGACGCAGATGGCGGCCGAAGGCCATGACATCCTCAGCATCATGTTCGAACTGGGCCATGCCTCGCCCGATATGGCGTCGATGTACGTCAACAAGCGTCTCGACCTCAAGAAGAACGCCTTGCTGCGGAAAGGTGGCGGCCAGTTCTTCACGATCGCGGGCAAGGTCGACGAGGCCGTCGGCGATCTCCTGCTGCGCAAGGAAACCATGCTGGCGACGCGGGTCAGTGGCGGCGCCTGTACGCTGCCCGGCCAGCTTGGCGAATGGTGCGAGCACGCCCATGCCTGCCTGACCTGCCGGTTCTTCCGCGCCGATGGCGACGACCTCGAGCACTTCCGCTGCGAGCGCGCCGGACTTTACGTCGCGATCGAAGGCCTCGAACAGGAAGCGCGGGATTACGAGGAAGGCGGTCAGGCCCGCATGGCCGACATCACGCGCAAGCGGCTGCAACGCAACAAGGATGCCGTCCACAACACTGACACCATCATCCGTTCCATCGAGGAGCACGGTCTCTACAAAGGTCAAAAGCAGCGCTACAGGCCGAGCGCTGCTCGGGAGGAAGCGACGCAATGACTGATCTACGGATCGCCACTCTCAACGATGCCCGCAGCCGTCGTAGCGCTGAAAAGCGCGCCGCGGTCGAGGACGCAATCATGCAACTGCGCGAGACCAGGCAGGCTGTGACGTTCGTCTCGGTGGCTCGTGAGGCCAAGGTCAGCCGTCAGTACCTCTACAATAACTTCGCCGATGAAATCGGCGAGGAACGCGTCGAGACCCGTGCAGAAACCGAGGTCATCGACGGCAAGAAGGTCCCGCTGCGAACGCCCGAGGAATACCGGCACATCGAAGCGGCGCTCCGCAACAAGATCGAGCGGCTTGAGACCGAACTGCGGGATGCCCGTGCCGAAAAGGCCAAGGCGGACCGAACGGCGGAACGTGAGCGCGGCAAAGCCGAACACTGGCGTCAGCTCTACACAGCTGTCCTGACGCGCGTGTCCCCTGGACAGTCCCCCGAACCGCTGCCGTCCGCCGAAGACTGAACCGTTCCGCTCCCATCGGGTTACGATCAATCGAGTAGGAAGTGAGCCGCCTACGGCGTCTTGCACTTCCAACTCCCTTGATCGTCCAAATAATTAGCGAAACACAATGGACAGGCATAATGCCATCAAGCCATTGAAACTACACCACAAGACATGACGTGGTGTTGATATATGTAAAATTGCAGGGCTATGCGGCTTTACGCTTATCTACCCGGCAACCGCTGCCGTCGCCCCCCTATCCCCTACGATCGACCCCCGATTGCGCGGGCAACCTCGTCGAACGCCTTTGGTGCAGGCTCAAGGACTGGCGCCGCGTCGCAACCCGCTACGACAAGCTCGCCGCCAATTTCCTCTCAGGCGCACTTATCGCCGCTCTCATCACCTAGTGGTCCGAATTGAGGCCGGAGCCTGGACCATACATGCCATACTGTCGTTCATCGCTCGCCCCTCAAGCAAGCTCCTGAAAGGCGCGATCCTTGTCGAGCCGCATCTCCCCCGGCATCCCCAAGACGCGCTCCGCGATTTGATTGCGCAACACCTCGTCGGCGCCGCCCGCGATCCGCATGACCGTCGACCAGATGTAGTCGTGCTGGATCTCGCTCACCGCCGTGTCGTTCTCCGATGCCGCGATCCCGTCCAGACCACGCAGTTCGATGGCAAGGCCGGTGGTGCGTTGCAGTCGGCCGGCGTAGCTAAGCTTAATCATGCCGGCGAGCGCGCCGGGATTCTCGCCGCGCGACACCATCGTTCGCAGACGTGCCTCGAGATACTTGGCGCCCTGTTCTTCCGCCACTGCCTGTGCCAGCGCACCGCGGACGGCGTCGTTGTCGAGGGCCGTGCCGCGACGCGGATCCGGAGTTGATGCGGCGACATCGATCAGCGGCGCGACCGCCGACTTGTGGCTGCCGCTGCCAAGCCGCTCCCCCATCAGCACGGTCATGCAGCACGCCCAGCCCTCTCCGGGCGCGCCGACGCGATTGGTGTCGGGGATGCGCACGTCGGTGAGGAACGTCTCGTTGAAGTCGCTCGCACCCGAAATCTGGCGGATCGGCCGGATGTCGATCCCGGGCGAGCGCATGTCGACGACGAAGAAGGTCAGGCCCTTGTGCTTGGGCAACGTGGGGTCGGTGCGGACGACCAGAATGCCCCAGTCGCTGCGATGCGCCCAGCTCGACCAGACCTTCTGCCCGTTCACCACCCAGTCGTCCCCGTCGCGCACCGCGCGTGTGCGCAGCGCAGCGAGGTCGGAGCCGGCCGAGGGCTCGGAGAACAACTGGCACCAGGTCAGCTCGCCCTTTAGCGTCGCCTCGATGAAGCGCGCGCGCTGCGCGTCGGTGCCGTGGCGACCGATTACCGGGATCGCCATCCCCAGCCCGATCCCGATATAGGGTCCCTTTGGCAAGGCGTAGCGCGCCTCCTCCTCGGCAAAGATCACCCCTTCGATCACCGATCCGCCGCGCCCGCCGAGCGTCTTGGGAAGGGTCACGCCGGCCCAGCCGCCGTCATAGAGCGCGCGTTGCCACGCTCTGCCTCGTCGTACCTCTTCGGCATCGTCGAGGGGGACGCCCTCGGGAACCACATGCGTCGGCGCATGCGCGGCGAGCCAGTCGCGCGCCTGCGCGCGGAAGGCGGCTTCTGCCGGAGTGTCGTTGAAGTCCATTATGCCGCCCTCGCCTGCGATCCGGGCTGCGCGGCGATGAGCCGGTCGGCCCAATAGTCGCGCTGACCCACGTTGACCGCGAGCAATCGCTCGCGCCGATAGAAGAAGTGGCAGTTCGCCTCGAAGGTGTACCCGATCCCGCCGTGCACCTGCAGGTTCTCGCGCGCCGCCGCCTCGAAGGCGGCGAGCGCGGTCAGCCGTGCGGCGGCGGCGGCGGCGGGCAGGTCGTCGGGTGCCTCGGCGGCTGCCCAGGCGGCATAATAAGCGTTCGATCGGGCAAGCTCGATCGCGACTGCGATGTCGGCCAGTTTGTGCTTGATCGCCTGATAGCTGGCGAGCGGACGGCCGAAGATCATGCGCTCCATCGCATAATCACGCGCCATGGTCAGGCAGGTCGTAGCGCCGCCGACCGCCTCGAAGGCCGCCTGCACCGCCGCGCGGTCGAGCAGATCTGCGAGATCGATCGTCGCCGGGAGCGGGTCGGCCTCGGCCCGGTCGAACGTCAGCCGGTAATGCGGCCGCAGCTGATCGAAGCTGTCCAGCCGTTGCCGCGTGACGCCAGCCTGGTCCAGCCGCACGATCGCCAGCGCGCCGTCACATGCCACGATGGCGATGTCCGCCACGCCGGCATCGGCGACCGGCGTTTTCGTGCCGGAGACCCGCCCGTCTGCGAGACCCGTCTTCGTTCCGATGACCGGGCCCGGCCCCTCCGCGCCGGCGAAGCAGGCTACCGCTTGTCCGCTCGCGAGCCGGGGAAGCCATTGCGCCTTTTGCTCCGCGCTACCTGCGAGCTGGATCGCGTTGGCAGCCAGGACGATCGACGAGAAGAAGGGCACCGCGACATTGGCGCTCCCGAGCGCTTCGGATACGACGCCGAGATCGAGCTCCGAAAGCCCGAGCCCGCCGTGCGCCTCCGGCACCGCCGCACCGAGGAACCCCATTTCGGCCAGAGCGCGCCATAACTCGTCGTCCCACTCGGCTTTGGCATCAATCAGGGTGCGCAGGCGATCGAACGGCGAATGCTCCGCCAGCACGCTCCGCGCGGTGTCGGCCAGCATCTTCTGCTCGTCCGAAAGATCGAAGTTCACGCGCGGTCTCTCCAGTTGACTTTTATGACTTGGTTATACAGGCAATGCCCGTGGCCGGGGTAGGCGTCAATGCCGCACTTGCCGATCCGGGCATGCATCAGCATGCTGCCACAGGGGAGAGCGACGTGGAATACAAGACGATCCTGGTCGACGTCAGCGATCATGTCGCCACGATCACCATCAACCGCCCAGAGGCGATGAACAGCTTCGACCGGACGATGGTGGAGGAATTCGCGGCTGTCTGGCGGCGGATCGCCGACGATGCGTCGATCCATTGCAGCGTCCTGCGCGCCGCCCCCGGTAGGGCCTTTTCGACCGGGGTGGACGTCAAGGCCGCTGCGCAGCCGGGCGGATCGGTAATCGCCGACGACGTATGGAACGCGGAAGATCCGGGGCAGCGGCTCGGCCCCAAGTCGATGCGCTGCTGGAAGCCGGTGGTCTGCGCGATCCACGGCATGGCGGCGGGTGGCGCGTTCTATTGGATCAACGAGAGCGATATCGTGATCTGCTCGGACGATGCGACCTTCTTCGATCCACATGTCACCTATGGCATGACAGCGGCGCTCGAACCAATCGGGATGACGTACCGCATGCCGTTGCAGGATGTGCTGCGCATGGCGCTTCTCGGCAACGACGAACGGGTGTCGGCGCAGACGGCACTGCGCATCGGCATCGTGTCCGAAGTGGTCGCCCCCGATGCGCTGTGGCCGCGCGCGCAGGAGCTGGCGACGATCATCGCCGCCAAGCCGCCCGCCGCGACCGCAGGCTCCGTCAAGGCGATCTGGGAATCGCTCGATCTCCCGCGCTCGGTCGCGCTCGCGCAGGGCTTGAAATATTGTCAGGTCGGCAATCCCATCGGCGTGCCGCAGGTCGATCGCGCCGCGTTGATGGCCGACAAGGCGAAGCGTTACACCCTGCGCTAACCCACTTGCCCTATATCACCTGGTTAGATAGGTGAGCGCTAGGGAGAGAGTGATGTCGTTGCTGTACGATGACGGTCAACTGGCGATCGCAAGCGAGTCGCGCCGGGTGCTCGAAGCGAAGGTGTCGCTGGAGGCGCAATTGCTGCTTCTGGAGACGCAAGGCGCATATGATACGGCGTTCTGGGCCATCGCACGCGAGCAGGGCTGGACCGCGCTCGCCATGCCAGAACGACATGGCGGCATCGACCTGGGGTTGGTCGAGCTTGGCTTGGTCGCACTCCAGGCGGGACGATCGTTGAGCGGCGCGCCGTTCGTCACCACCTCCTACGGCGCTGCCGCGGCGCTGCTGACGCACGACCATGACCCCGCCATCGCGGAATGGCTGCGACGGCTGGCGAGCGGCGCGGCGATCGGCGCGGTCGCCTTCGCCGAGCGCGGCGCAACGCTGCCTCTGTCGTCCGCCGTCCGTTTTTCGGGTGGCCGACTGTCCGGAACGAAGCCCGCCGTGTGCGCCGGGCTGCACGCCGATCTCGCTGTGGTGCTCGCCTGCGGCGATCATGGCCCGGCGCTCGTGCTGGCGCCGCTCGAAGGCGTCACGCGCGAAGCCTTCGACACATTCGACAACAGCCGCGGTACGGCGCACCTGCTGTTTGCCGATACGCCCGCAACCTCGCTGGCCCATGGCGACGCTGCCATCGCAACGGCGATGAAGGTGCTCGCCGAACAGGCCGTGATCGTCGCCCACGAACAGACCGGCGGTGCCGAGCGGCTGATGGAACTCGCGCGCGACCATGCCAACACGCGGCACGCCTTTGGTTCGCCGATCGGCGCATTCCAGTCGGTCAAGCACCGCATCGCCGAACTATACGGGCTGGTCGAACTCGCCCGCGCTAGTGCGCTGCACGCTGCCACCCGGGTCGGGCAGGCGGACTTCCTGAAGGCCGCCGCCGCGGCGCGTATCTCGGCGACCGAAGCCTATGACACCGCCGCGCGCGACTGCATCCAGATCCACGGCGGCATCGGTGTCACGTGGGAGGGCGCCCTGCACCTCCACATGCGCCGCGCACGGTCGCTGGCGATCGAACAGGGCAATTCGCTCTTCTGGGAGGACGTTCTGGTGAACGAGATGACGAAGGCAGCCGCATGACCGATCTCGATCGATATCGCGACCGCGCCCGCGCCTGGCTCGCGTCGGTCGCGCCGGAGTTCGGTAAGGCGGCGCGGCGCGGGCTGAGCGAGGCGGAGGACCTAGCGCTCGGTCGCCGCTACCAACGCGAGAAATATGAGGCGGGCTACGCCGGGATCAACTGGCCGGTCGAGATGGGCGGACAGGGGCTGACGCATATCGAGAAGGTAGCGTTCGACACCGAGGAGATGCCGTTCGGCATGCCGGTCGGCTATTTCGGCATCTCGCTCGGCATGCCCGTGCCGATCCTGCAGCGGTTCGGCAGCGACAAGGCGTTCGCGCGCGAACGCACGATCGCGGCGCTGCGCGGCGACGAGATCTGGTGCCAGCTGTTCTCCGAGCCGGCGGGAGGATCGGATCTCGCGGGTCTGCGCCTGCGTGCGGAGCAGGACGGCAACGGCTGGAAGCTCAACGGGCAGAAGCTGTGGACGAGCTGGGCGCAATATAGCGACTATGGCGTGATCGTCGCCCGGACCGACCCTACCGTCCCCAAGCACAAGGGGCTGACCTATTTCTGGGTCGACATGAAGACGCCGGGCGTCACCGTCCGGCCGATCAAGCTGGCAGGGGGCGACAGCCACGTCAACGAAGTGTTCTTCGATGATGTGCGGATCGACGACAGGCATCGCATGAGCCCCGTCGGCGGCGGTTTCGCGGTGGCAATGGCGACGCTGATGATCGAGCGTTACGTCGCGACCGACTCGGCCGGCTTCGGCCCGCACCTCGATCTGTTCGTCGAACTCGCGCGATCGGTGTCGCTTAACGGCCGCCCGGCGATCGAGGACGGCCGCGTCCGATCGACCATCGCCCGAAACTATGCGATGCGCTCGGCGCTCGACGCGATTACCGCGCGTGCGATGCTGATGATGCAGGCGGGGATGGAACCCGGGCCGGAGGGATCGCTCAACAAGCTGGTCTCGGTGCGTTCGCGCCAGCGCCTGTCCGAAATGGCGATCGACCTTCAGGGTGCCACGGGCTTCGCCTATGACGATCACGCGCTGGTAAAGGAAGATTGGACCGCCAGCTGGATCAACGCGCCGACCGGTCGCATCGCCGGTGGTGCCGACGAGATGTTGCTGAACACGATCGCCGAACGCATCCTAGGCCTGCCGCAGGATCATCGCCCGGACAAGGGCGTCCCGTTCAATCAGATCCCGGCCTGAGAGGCCGGTTCGGATCCGCCGGCCGGCGGCAGACGCAGCGTGAGGGGTGCAGCGAAAGGGGCGCGGCTCAGCCCACCTTCGGATAGCCGCCCCCGCCATACGCCGCGTCCACCGCCGCGCGATCGACGAAACCGGCGGCAGTGCGCGGGAGCGTATCGGCGAACTCGACGATCTTGGGCTTTTTGTAGCTTGCCATCCGCTCGCGACAATGCGCGATGAACGACTCCGGCGGGTGCGCCGCCTCGGGCTTGCGCACGATGATCGCCTTGATGTTCTGGTCCCAGGTGGGATCCGGCACGCCGATCACGCAGACGTCGGCAACCCCCTCGTGCGTACGCAGGCAGTTCTCCACCTCGGCCGGATAGACGTTCTCGATCCCCGTCTTGATCATCGTCGTCTTCGGCCCGACGAACACGAGGCTGCCGTCCGGCGCACGTCGCCCGAGATCGTTGGTGCGGTGCCAACCGTTGACGACGCGCCGCGCATTCTCCTCCGGCCGGTTCCAGTATCCGCACATCACCAGCGGCCCGCGCGCCATGATCTCGCCCGTCTCACCGGGGGCAACTTCCACGCCCGCATCGTCGGCGATCATGAACTGGATGAAGGGGATCGATCGCCCGGCTCCGGTGCCGCCCATCCAGAGCACCGACGAGAGCCCGCCGATCTCGGTCTGGCCATAGCCGCCCATCCGCTTCATCGATGGCGCCTGCGCCGGCATGACGAGCGGGATGCGGTAATCGGACATCTGCGGATCCGCGAAGAGCGATGACACGTCGTATCGGCCATCGGCGTTGGCCGCCCGCATCTGCGCGATCGTCGGTGGCGCGATGAAGGCGTGCGTGATGCGGTTCGCCTGGATGCTTTCGAGCAGCTCGACCGGATCCACGCGCGCGACAAAGACATTGCGCCCGCCTGCCAAAAACGTTCCAAGGGTGCCCATCATCACCCCGACGTGGAACATCGGCCCGGAAACGAGATACGCGCTCTCCTCGTCGATCGCCTGCGCCATCATGCCCTGCCAGGCCATGATGATGAGCGATTCGTGGCTGAGCAGCGCTGCGCCCGGGCGGCCGGAGAAGCCGGCGGTATAGACGGCGAGCAGCGGCGTGGATGTCTCCACCGGGTCGAAGTCGGCCGCCGGATCGGCGGTTGCCATCAGCGCTTCATATTCATCCTCGCCGGGGCAACCATCGTGGCAGATCCAGTTGCCGTTCGGGCTGCTCCAGCCGGCGCGCGCGGCGCGCATGTTGGTGCCGACCTCGGCTTCCTGCCAGAACACGACGGTGGGATCGAAATCGTCGAGCGCGAAGGCGATCTCCTCGACCGACCAGCGCCAGTTGGCGGGGCAGAAGATTGCGCCGACCCGCGCGGACGCGAGCAGCGCCTCGATCACGCGGAAACTGTTCTGGCCCAGCCACAACACGCGGTCGCCACGCTTCACGCCCTTGGCGCGCAGCACGCCGGCCAGCCGGTTCACCCGCTCGTGGAACTCCGCGAAGGTGAAGGTGTGATCGCCGTCGATCACCGCCGGCATCGCCGGACGGCTGCGCGCCTGTTCGTGCAGCAGATCACCCAGACCATAGGGATGAACCGCGGCATAGGGGGCGAGTGCCGGATGCTGCTTCATGCCTTCACTCCCAACGTTATGGTGAGATCGCGCGATCCGCAGGCGCACGGCATCGTCGAGACACGCCCCTCGACCCCGGTGTCGACGCCGTCGAGCGGGGTGATGCGCGGCATGCGCGAGGACAGCTTCAGCGTGTCGCCGGCGGCGAGCGCCCAGTCGCGCGAGGCAAAGTGCAGCCCGCCCTCCCCACAGTCGAACGCGATCGCCGGACCCAGCACGACGATCCGCCGCAGGTCGATGCCCGCGACGCGCGACAGACCCTCATGCGCGTCGGGGCGCGCCCATACGGTGCGACCGCCGAAGACGCGCTCCGGATCGTGGCCGAACATCTTGAGGCCTTCCAGCGTCGCTTGCGTGACACCGAAGACGCCGACCGGCGCGAACTGGCGACAGATCGATTCGACCCGCCCGGCATCGAACATGCTCGCCTCGGCATTCGTGCCGTAATGCCCGGTGATCTGGATCGCCTTCTCGAACGCGGCGAATTGCGCCACCTCGCCGACGGACGAGACCGTCAGGATGACGCTGCCGGGCGCGAAGGAAAAGGACTGCAGCACGCGCGCCATGCCGACCGCCTGCCGCTCCAGTTCGTCGTAGCGTGCCGGGAAAAACTCGGCCTTTCCGGCCACGTGATAGCAGCCGACGACGTCGGCGCGCGGATCGGTCATCATCATGCCTTCGTTACGCGAGGGATCTTGTGCGGCGGGCCGAGTTTCAGCAGCTCCTGCTCGTCGATCAGCTCGACGGCGAGCGGCACGCCAAGCGCCCCTGTGATCTGGTCATGCAATCTCAACCGCAGCGCATCTGCGGTGCAGCTGAGCCGCGCGGTGTCGTATCCCACCCGCAGGCGCAGCGTTGCCATCTCGCGTTCGGTGCGCACGATCTGAAACAGCGCGCCGCGCGTCTCGCTGTGGACCTCGACCAGCCCCATGATCTCGCGCGGCAGGATCGAGCGGCCGTTCACGAGGATCTGGTCACTCGCGCGGCCCATCACCTTGAAGCGCGCGTGGTTGCGCCCACAGCCGCACGGCCGCCGATCGATGATCGCAAGGTCGCCCGTAGCGTAACGGATCAGCGGCGTCATGCGATCGACGAGCGTGGTGACGACCAGCTCGCCGATCTCGCCGTCCGCGACCGGCTCCCGCGTCACCGGATCGATCGCCTCGATAAAGGCGATATCCTCGTAGGCGTGGAAGCCGTCATGCATCCGGCATTCGGTGGCGCCCGCCACGTCGCCGAGGCTGGTCGTCTCGAACATCTCGAACCCCCAGCTGTCGGTCAGCGCCTTCAGCCGGCCGGACAGCGGCTCGCCGCCGAAGATGGCGCCCTTGTAGCTGGAGAACACGTCGATCGGATCGACGCCGGTCTTCTCGAAATAGCCCTCCAGCATCAGCAGCACCGGGGTCGAGCACATCGACCACACGGTTGGCCGAAACCGGAGCGATCCGTCGACGGCCCGTGCGACTTCCTCGGGCGCGATCGAATAGCAGATCTCGCTGATGCCGATCTGCGCGTTGCCGCGCCGGCGATGGCCGCCGCGGAAGGTGAACAGCATGTGTGTCAGGAAGTCGCCC
Source organism: Sphingomonas sp. 179-A 2A2 NHS (assembly GCF_045371305.1). NCBI lineage: Bacteria > Pseudomonadati > Pseudomonadota > Alphaproteobacteria > Sphingomonadales > Sphingomonadaceae > Sphingomonas > Sphingomonas sp. 179-A 2A2 NHS. The sequence goes on from NZ_JBIQDE010000003.1 coordinate 28,430, forward strand.
GGCCGCGCACCGATATGCCAGATGTCGCGCGAATAGCCGATCTCGCTTGGCGCGACGATCCAGCTCGGGACCGGAGTTGGATCGCCGGTGGTGCCCGATGTCGTGCCAATCGACATCGTCTCGCCCGGCAGCAGCTTGCTCATGCCGCCGGACGGATCGTTATGCGCATCGCGGAAGCGGCGCACGTCGTCCTTGTCGATCAGTGGCGCCTTGGCGACGAAATCGGCCAGCGACTTGATCGCCGAAGGGGCCAAGCCGGCGGCGTCCCATTGCTGGCGCACCAGCGGCGCATTTTCGAAGGCGTGGCGAGTGATCGCGGTCAGCGCGGCTTCCTGATGGGCGTCGAGCTCGGCGCGCGTGGCCCGTTCGATCGGCTCCAGCACGTCAGGATAGGTCATGCCGGCACCTTCCGGAAATTGGGCAGCACCCAGCCGTCTGCAATGGGAGTCCATTCCACCTGCACCTGCATGCCGATCTTGACGTAGTCCGCGTCGCAGCCCGTCAGGTTGGCGTTGAGCCTGGCCCCCGGCGCGCCGTCGAGATCGACGACGATCGGCACGTAGACATAGTCCTCGCCAGTCGACGGGTTCTTGTTGCAGATCGCAAAGCTGAACACCGTCGCGGTGCCGGGCAGCGTCGGCCACTCCTTCTTCGTGGACTGGCATTCCGGGCAATATGGCGACGGCGGCATCCGGAAGGCACCGCAGTTGCCGCATTGGCACGCCGTCAGCCGGCCGTCGCGTGCGGCCTCCCAGAAGGGCTCGGTATCGGGATTGGTGGTGATGCGGATGTTTTCGCCCGGCAGCAGCCGGGCGGGGCCGTAGGTCATCATGCCCTCCTAAGAACCATGCCGCTGACCGGCAGCGACGCCGGGCCGCCGGTGACAAGCGCGAACTCGGCGTCGGTGACCTGATTGATCGCGGTGCCGCGCACCTGCTCGACGCCTTCGACAATGTGCGTCATGCCGATGATATAGGCTTCGTTGAGATTGCCGCCGTGCGTGTTGACGGGCACGCCGCCGTTCACGCCCGCACCCCGGTCGTAGCGCACCTTGCCGGCAAGCACGTAGTCATTGCCCTCGCCCTTGGCGCAGAAGCCGTAGTCCTCCAGTTGCATCAGGACCATCGGAGAGAAGTGATCGTAGAGGAGCGCCACATCCATGTCTGCGGCGCGCAACCCGGTCTGCTCCCACAACCGATCGGCGACCCAGGCGTGGCCCGACGAGGCGAATTCAGGGTCGGGCATGCCCATCCAGGCGAATGCCCGACCCCAGCGTCGCGTGCCGCCATGCGCGCAGCCGTGGACGAGTGCCGGCGGGTGGCGGCAGTCCTTCGCGCGCTCAGCCGTCGTGGTGATGACGGCGACCGCACCATCGGTCTCCAGGCAGAAGTCGAGCCGCCGCAGCGGATCGGCAAGCATCGGCGAGGCGTCATAGTCTGCCTTGGAAAGCGGCGCCTTGCGCACCGCCTTCGGGCGATTGGCGGTGTTGGCACGGGTCGCCATCACGATCTCGGCGAACGCGTCCTGCGTCGTGCCGTAAAGGTGCATGTGGCGGCGCGCGAGGACGCTCATCAGATGCCCGGGCCCGACCAGCCCCGAGGGCTGAAGGAAGCTGTTCTCGGGATTGGGCGCGCTGGCGCCGAACACCACGCCCAGCCGATGCTGCGGCAGCTGTTGCAGGGCCATCAGTGTGACGGTGTACGTGCAATCCTCGTTCATCAGCCCCGCCGTGGCGAGCCCGATCGCGCCGGGGCAGCCACCGCCGCCGCTGGTGAGCGACGCGGAAAAGCCGACATGCGGGATGCCCAGCGTTTCCATCAGCGATGCCGTATCGAACTTGTCGAGATATCCTGCGCCGGCGCCGGAATAATAAGCGATGCCGTCGATCTGCCGCACGTGGATGCCGGCATCCGCGCAGGCGTTTAGAATCGCCTCGCCCGCCATGTCGTTGATGGTGCGGGGCCAGCTCTTGCCGCGGACGTAATAGTCCGTCGCGCCTACCCCCACGATCGCGCACTTGTCCTGATTCGCCCAGACCAAGGCGGCCTCTCCCACTTCTTACCTATATAACTAGGTTAGTTATGACGGTGGACGGCTGATGTCCAGCGCTAAGCGAAGTGCAGGCGTCGATATTTGCCGCGGAAGTACAGCAAGGGGTCGCGCTGCGGCTCGAAGGTGGCACGCGTCACCCGCCCGACCAGGATGAAATGGTCCCCGCCCCCATGCACTGCGTGCCGCGTGCATTCGAAGGCGGAGAGCGATCCGGCCAGCACGGGTGCGCCGTTTTCCCCCGGTGCCCAGTCGGTCGCGGCGAAGCGGTCCTCGCCCTTGCCGGCGAAGCGATTGGACGCCGGTTGCTGTCCGATCTGGAGCACGTTGACCGCGAAGCGCTCCGCCACGGCAAGCGCCGGTGCACTTCCGGCGCTGTTTGCGATGCATACGAGCAGCAGCGGCGGATCGAGCGACACCGAGGTGAAGCTGTTGGCGGTCAACCCGATCGGCGTCCCGTCCAGCGTCATCGCGGTCACGATCGTAACCCCGGTGGCAAAGCAGCCGAGCGCGTCGCGCAGTGTGCGCGCGTCCGATCCCTGCCGGAACTCGGGCGCCGCGCGCGGCAGGCGGCGTTCGAGGAAGTCGAGCATCAGCGCGTTGAATGCGTCGGTGCTGTCGGCCGTCACCAACAACCGGGCGCCGTCCACTTCGGCGTATTCGCAATCAGCCATGCGCGCGGCGAAGGCGCTCGCCTGCGCCGGGGTCTCCAGCATGCTCGATCCACCGCGGACATAGAGCACCGGCACCCTGATCGCCGCCGCCGCTTGCGCCAGCCGCGCAGGGATTGTCGGCAGCTCGATGCTCTCGAGCACCCGCAAATCCCAGTCACCCGCTTGGCCGCGCAGGCGCTCGGCCACCGATCGCGACGCCGCTTGGTCGATCTCGGGCGGCAGATCGGCGAGGACGAGCCCGGAGGCGAGCGTCGCGGCATCACCGGCGAGCGCCGCCGTCGCCGCCCAGGCACCCAGCGATGCCGCCACCACGACCGGCCGCGAGTCGAGTTGTGCCAGCACCGCGCGCAGGTCGCCCACGAAGGCGTCGAACGCGTAGCGGCCATCGGCCGGCCGCTCGCTGCCGCCATGTCCGCGCAAATCGAGGCTGACGACGCGCCGCCCGGCGTCGACCAGCGCGCGCGCCACCGCCTGCCACACCGCGCGCGTCTGCCCCGCGCCATGCACCAGCAGCACCGCCGGGGCCGCCGGATCACCCTGCACATCCGCCTCCAGCCGCACGCCGCCGAAGCCCGCGAAGGCGACGATGCTCACGTCCCCACCGCCAGATCGCGAGCGAGCCAGCCCGCAATCAGGTCGGCACGGCGCCGGATCATCAGCCTCGCCACCTCCGCATCGCCCGCGAGCACCGCGTCGCACAACTTCCGCTGCAACGATCGTGCCTGGGCACGATCCTCGTCGCTCTGGTAAAAATGCAAGTGGTGCTCCTCGCGCCCGAAGGTGTAGCCGATTTCGATGAACAGTTCGGCCGCGGGATTGCCGCTCATCCGCGCGAGCAGCCGTGCGAGTTCGGTTTCGGACCGGATCATCGCCGGCACGCTGTCCGCTGCTTCGATGCGGTCGCGGAAGGCGGCAAGTTCGGCGAGCGGCGCCGGGTCGGTACATGCCGCCGCCAGCGCCGCCACCTGCTCGGCGATCAGGCGCGTGACCGAATGGACGTCGGCGATCGTCGCGCCATTCAGCCGCAGGTAACGCGCCGGCGCACGGATCACGTCGGCGGCGTCGGGACGGGCGGCAAAGAAGCCGCCGCGGGTTCCGCGCCGTACCTGAAGCAGCCGATCCGCCTCCACGATCTTCGCTGCCTGGCGCAGCGTCGGCCGGCTTACCCCGAGCCGGTCGAGCAGCTCATCCTCGCCGCCGAGATGCGCCCCGGGGAACGCCTCAAGGCTCAGCTCGGCCAGCGCATGCGCCGCATCCCTTACCCGTGTCATGCCGTCAATCGATACCTGTTTAAGATCTTTGTCAAGTCCGCAGCCTTATTCCTTGCGGACTACGTCGGATTGAGATACCTGTTTAGCGAGGTTGAGGAGAGTCCCAATGCTGATGAAGCCGTATATCTTCAGTGCCGACAGCCACATCATGGAGCCGGCCACGATTTTCCAGGACGGCCTGCCCGCCAGCCTGAAGAAGCACGCAATCTACACCCGCAAGGAGGGTGAGTTCCTGCTGACCGGAACCGAGGAAAAGGTGATCTACCGCCTGCGTGTCGGCAAGCACCGCGAGCAGGAGCTCGGTGATGCGCAGCGCAAGGGCGTGCGCGAGCTGCCCGGCCGCTTCGAGGACATGGAGATCGAGGGCATCGACGCGGAGATCGTCTTCCCCAGCCTGGGCCTGTGGCTTTACTGCCTCGACGATCCCGACGCCGAGGCGGCTTCCGCACGGCTGTACAACGATTGGAACAACCAGTTCCTCGGCAAGCATCCCGATCGCTTCGTGCGCTGCGGCATGTTGCCCGTGCGCGATCTGTCGAACACGCTTGCCGAGCTGAAGTATCTGCATTCGCTGGGCGTGACCGCCGCGATGCTGCCGGCCGCGATGCAGCCCGGATTGCCGAAGTACAACGACCCCGTCTGGGATCCCGTGTTCAAGCTGGCCGGGGATCTTGGCATCGTGTTCGTGATGCATACCGGAACCGGCCTTGAGTCCGTGGTGCAGGAGCGTGGGCCCGGCGCCGCGATCATCAACTACACCCTGCAGATGAACGATGCGATGGAATCGGCGATGTATCTGGTCGCCGGCGGCGTGCTCGATCGCAATCCGAACGCGCGCGTCGCCTTCATTGAATCGGGCGCGAGCTGGCTGATCGCGCTGGCGGAGCGGCTCGACGAGGTGCGCGAGGCGCATGCCAATTTCGTCTTCCCCAAGCTGTCGCGCCTTCCCAGCGAGATCATCGACGATCAGGTGTGGGCAAGCTTCCAGCACGATCGCGGCTGCATCCTCACCTCGACGCTGAAGGGCGGCAAGAACGTGATGTGGGGATCGGATTATCCGCACAACGAGGGCACCTTCCCGATCAGCCGCCCGATCACGATCGAGCTGTTCGACGGGCTGGACGTCACCCGTGAGCAGCAGGAGAACATCCTGGGGCTTAACGCCGCGCGGCTGTTCCGCATCGAGCCGAAGGTGAACACCGATCCGGTCTGGGCGCGCCAGCCGGTTGAAGCGGCCTGAGTCTAAAGCGGGCGGGCCGTCGCGCCCGCCCGCCACCCGGCGAGCGCGCCGGCAAGAAGGCCGACCGAAATTACCGCCAGCGACCAGCGCAGCGACGCCGCGCCATAACCGGCGAACGCGTCACTTAGCGCCCCCACCAGAAATCCGCCTAGGCCGGTGCCGGCAAGCCCGATGAACATATTGATTGTCGCGCCGGTCGTGGCGCGCATCGCCGCCGGCACCTGCACGAACGCAAGCGCGATGGTCGGGCCAAGATACAGCGTCATCAGAAACTTCATTACCAGAAAGCAGGCGAGCGCGACACCGCGATCGTCCGCCCAAGCGAAGCCGAGCGCGAAGGGGAACGACAGCAGCAGGCTGATCCCCGCCAGCCGGCCGTTGAACCGCGGATCGTCCTTGCCGAAGCGGTCGCCCAGCCAGCCGGCAGCAAGGTTGCCGAGCACCAGGCCGATGAGCGTGACTCCGCCGAGCCAAAAGCCGGTCTGCGCGATCGACAAGCCGTGGACGCGCTGAAAGAACACCGGCGACCACAACAAATAGCCCATGCCCGTCATCGGCACCGCGGTGACGCTCAGCCCGATCCAGCGCAGCGAGCGCGACGCCGCCATGGTGCGGAACACCGCGATCGATCCCAGCGGCGTTGCTCCCTCCCCGGCACCGCCACGGCGCGGCTCGGCAGCGAACAGCCACACCAGCGCGCCGATCGCGATACCGGGAAAGCCCACGATCAGGAACACCGCGCGCCAGTCGAACATCGTCGACAGCCAGCCGCCCAGCACCAGCCCGCCCGACAGGCCAAGCGAACTTGCGGCGAGGATCGCGGACAGCACCGTGACCCGCCGCGAAGGGGGAAATATGTCGACAACCAGCGACTGCCCCGCCGGCCCCGCCCCGGCCTCTCCCGCCGCCAGACCGATCCGCGCCAGCGCCATCTGCCAGAAACCGTTTGCCAAGCCGCAGGCGGCGGTCGCGATGCTCCAGACGACCACACACAGGGCGATGACCCGCGGGCGGTCGCCGTGATCGGCGTGGCGCGCGATCGGGAAGGCGGCGATCGCGTAGAACAGCGCAAAGGTCAGCCCGCTCAGCAACCCCAGGGCGCGATCGGTCAAGGCAAGGTCGCGCTTGATCGCGTCCATGAACAGCGTGAACACCTGTCGATCGACGTAGCTGAGCACCGCGACCAGAAGGACGAGCGCGAGCGTGGCCCAGCGGCGGAACGGCGCCACGCGGGTCGCCGCAGGGGCGAGCGCCGTCACGCGGCGTCTTCCAGGGCGGCGCATAGCGTCGGCACGTCCGCGAGCGAGCGCAGCACGTCGTTCAGATGCGTGCAGCCGAGCGTGCCGGCTAGGGTCGACAGCACCGCGTCTCGCAGCGTGTGCACCCCCTGACCGACGAGCCGCTGAATATTGCTCACGGCGCCGGGGCACTCGCGATACGGCAGAATGTGCGGGTCGGCCGCGATCGCCTTCAACGTCATCCTTACCGGATCGATCATCGCCGTCATGTGATACTCATGCACCGCGATACGGCCTCCCGCCGGCGCGGTTGCGCTGTCCTGAAACCCGACATCGGCGCACAGGTCCGGGCCTTCACGCCACAGGTCGAGGCGTCGCGCGCGCCGCATTCCGGGGGCGCCGTCCTGCGTCGTCATCCGGTGCCATCCTTCGGGATCGTCCGGGCGATCCAGCGGACCGACGGGCGTCGCGCTCTGCGCGGCGTGATCAGCCCCGCCATCATCCGTGAGCGCGCTGGAGCCGGGCGCGAACCCCGTGCATACCCCGACCATCGCGCCGCGCCTTCCCGCATTCGCCTGCGCGCCCGCGCGCCGCAGCGCCGCGGCGAAGTCCTCGGTCCAGCGCGACCATGCCCAGCCGGCGACGAGGCTCGCGCCGGCGAAGTCGTCGAGCAGCTGATAGGCCAGGGTGCCGCGACGGTCGCCGAGCGCCTCCGCCAGCGCCAGCCGACTGGCGCCCCCTGCGCGAGCGCCAACCAGCGTTTCGGCCCCGGCCAGAGGCGGGGTGGATCCGATGGCCAGTATCTCGCGCCGTGCCGAGGCCAGGATGACGAGTTCCTGTTCCGCGATCGCGTCGGCCCGGCCTTCAGCATCCGTGACGAGATCGCGACCGCGCGCGACCATCCGCATCGGCGCGCCGAAGCCATCCGGCCAGCTCGTGTCGATCGTCGTCGTCCGGCGCACCGAAGAAGGGCGCCGCAGCGGCGCCGCGCCGAACGGACGCGCGGGCGCCTGGCCAGCGGTCATCAGCGGGCCGGCATCCGGATGGCACCGTCCAGCCGGAGGTTCTGTCCGTTGAAATACGTGTTGCGGACCAGCTCCAGGACGAGGCTGCCGAACTCTTCCGGTTTGCCAAGCCGCTTGGGGAACGGCACCGAGGCGGACAGTGTCTCCAGCACCTTCGCCGGCACGCCCAGCATCGGCGGCGTCGCGAAGATGCCCGGCATGATCGAATTGATGCGGATGCCCAGGTCCATGCAGTCGCGCGCGATCGGCAGCACCAGTCCGTTGACCCCGGCCTTTCCCGAGCCATAGGCCACCTGTCCGACCTGCGCGTCCTGCGCGGCCACGGACGCGGTCAGCGTGATAACCCCACGTTCGCCGTCCTCCAGCGGCTCCAGCGCCGCCATGCCGAGCGCCGACAGCGACGCCATGCGATAGCTGGCAACCAGGATGCCCTTGACCGAGAATTCATAATCCTCGGTCGACATGCGTTTGAAACCGCCGCTCTCCTTGTCGCGCGCGATCGTCTTCCCGCCCTTCGTCGCCATCGCGCAATGGACGAGGATCCGCTCCTGCCCATTAGCGCCACGCGCTGCGGCGAAGCCGTCAACGACGCTGCTTTCCTCGAGGATGTTGACCTCATGGAACGTGGCGCCGATCTGCCTGGCGACTTCCTCGCCCTGCGTGCGGTTGAGATCGAAGATCGCGACCTTCGCGCCCGCCTGCGCGAGCGCCGTCGCGCTGGCGCGGCCCAGCCCCGAAGCTCCGCCCGTGACGACGGCGGCGATGTCGTTGGTGATCTTCATGCTCTTTCCTTTTCAAGCGCGATCGACCGCGCGATGCGTTGACGTGTCAGGCGACGAACAAGGCGCGCAGTCCCATAGCGGACGGCTTCATGGATGGGGTCCGCGGCAGATCGTCGACAAAGAGGAAGCGCGTCGGCACCTGATAGGGCAGCAACCGCGCCCGCAGGTGCGACACCAGCTCGTGCTCGGTGGCCGTGACGCCGCTGCGCAGAATGATGGCCGCGGCGGGCACCGCGCCCAGTCGCTCGTCCGGAATGCCGACGACCGCTGCCTCGCGCACCGCCGGGTGCTGATGCAGCGCCTGAACGACGTCGTCGGGGTGAATCTTGAAACCTCCGCGGACGATCGCGTTGTCGGCGCGCCCACGGATCCAGAGGAACCGGTCGTGATCCATGACCGCCCGATCGGTGGTGCGCAGCCACGCGCCGCCGTTGGCGAGCTGATCGCCACGGATCTCCAGCAGGCCCTCCTCGCCCGGGACACGCTCCGCTCCGGAGTCGGGATCGACGATCCGCGCGCCGATGTCGGCATGAACCCGCCCGACCGAACCGTATTTCGCCCGCCAGCATCGGCGGAAGTCGTCAAGGTTCCAGCCCGCGACCGCGCCCGCGAACTCGGTTGCGCCGTAATTGGCGAGGACGGGAAGGTCGTAGCGAGCGAGAAACATGTCCACGACGGCCGGATCGAGCGGGGCCGTGCCGCACATCAGCGCCGACAGGCTCGCAAGATCGTCGCGCGGCACGTCGGCATCCAGGATCATGCGCAGCGCCGACGGGACAGCCGGAGCGATCTTCGGCCTATGGCGGCGCACAGCATCGACCCACTCCGTGACGCGGAACCGCTCGAGCAGCGCAATCCGTCGCCCGGCGAGCAAGGCGCCGATGCAGCCGTAGATGCCGCCGATGTGCGTCAGCGGGTTCACCACCATGACGATACCCGATCGCAGCCGCGGCGCGTCGGCATGATCGCGGTTGCGCTCGTAGCGCGCGAAGCTGGCGAAGCTTGCGTCGAACGCCGCGCGGGTCAGCGGGACCCGTTTGGGGGTGCCCGTCGTCCCGCTGGTCAACATCTCGATCGCCACGCCGGGGGCAGAGGACAATGCGACCCCCGGCGCGGGCGCCGCCCGCCGCACGTCCACGGTACCGGAAACACCATCGATCGCGATGACCGCCGCGCCCGCTGTGCGCAGGGCATCCGCCACGCCCGCGCGCGCGATGTCCTCGACGTCGCCGATCACCGCGGGCAGCGCCAGAAGCGCGATGTCTTCGGCCAGCTTGGCATCCGGCATCATCGGGTTGAGCGTCACCAGGCAGCGATCGGTCGCCACGACCGCGATGATCGCCGCGATATGCGCGGGGCGATTGCGCAGCATCACGCCGATCCGAGCTTCCGGCGCGAGCGGCATCGTGGCGAGTGCCTGCTCGATCCCTGCGACGGTGTCGGCGATCTGCCGCCAGGTAATCTCTTGCCCGGCGAAGTCGATCTCGACCGCGTCCGGGTCGATCGTCATGACCGCGCGAAGGGTATGCGTTATCGTTGCCAAAACTCTCACCCTCTCCCGAGGGAAGAGTGATAGATCACCTAGTTATACAAGTGAAGAGGATTTATGTGTCGCGGCTGCTCAGCCGCCGAGCGAATCGACCACTCGTTCGGCCTCGCCGCGCGCGGCCCAGGTGGCGTTGGCGTTCTGCAGATGGAGGCGCCAGTGTGCAATCGCCTCGTCCACCGCGCCCGCCTCAATCAGGTCGATCAGCTTGACATAGGATCTTGGTCCCATCGCCATCGACTTGCGATGCTCGGTCACCGGCCGCGGATGACGCTGGATGTAATCCGCCTGATGCGCGGCGATCAGCTGGTGGAGCAACTGGTTGATGAAGATGATCGTGTTGTTGCCGGCCAGCTCGATCAGGACACGATGGAACTCGGAAACGCCGGCGATGAAGTCGGCGAATGCCTCCTCGCTGAGCAGCCGCTCCAGCCGCTCGACCTCTTGGCGCAGACGCGCGATGGCGTTGGGATCGCGCGCCGTTGCCAGCCGGCGTACGACATGCGGCTCGATCGCCAGCCGCGCGTCATAAAGGTCGGCGATCGTCGTCCCGGACGATTGCAGGACGTAGCCGGCATAACGGGAGACGAGCTCGACCGAGGGCTTGTGCACCTTGGCGCCGGTGCGCGATCCCCGCACGACGCTGATGAGCGCCTCTGCTTCCAGGATGCGGAACGCCTCCCGCAAGGTCGGACGCGACACGCCCAAGGTCGCGAGCAACTGGCCTTCGGGCGGCAGGAAACCGCCTTCGGCCAGTTCGCCTCGCACAATCTGGCCGCGTATCTGATCCGCGACCAGCTCCGACGTCTTCGGCACGCGAATGCGTGCGTTGGTAGGAAAACTGTCGCTGTCGGCCATCGTGTTCGGCTTACCCGGGTGCTGGATGCTGCGCCTCGGCACTAACATCCCCGCCGACAAAGACCAACCGGTGACCGACGCGCTCTGCGTGCCGCGACCGTCAGAAGCGCACCGTGCCGGTGACCCCATAGGTGACGGGATCGTTGCGGATCGACGAAGCATAGTCGCCGACGAACAAAGTGTGCACGAACACACGCTTGTTCAGGATGTTGCGGCCGAAGACGGCGATATCGAAATTGTCGCCGAACCCCAGTGTCGCACGCGCGCCGAGGAAGCCGGCGGCGGGCTTCTGCGTGATATTGACGACCGCCTGCGCATCGGCGGGCGAGTTCCCCACCGCCAACAGCGTGCCGACCGATTCCGGGTTGGTGTCGTAACGACCGACCCACGCATAATTGACGTTCACCGCGACGCGCCCGAACGATGTGGGCCGATCATAATCGACAGCGACCGAGAACTGCTCCTTCGCGAGGCCATCGAAGCGCGCACCGAGCGCGGCCTTGTCCACGCCCAGCGTCGCGCCGACGACGCCGATATAGCGCGTGTACTTCGGATCGTTGTACGAACCGTTGGCGGAAAGCGTGAGACCCTCCGCCACGCGCGCCGCAACATCCGCCTCGATACCGTAATTCCGAATGTCGGCATTCTCGACAATCGTCTGAACGATTCCGCCGACTTGCGTAATGACGGAGCGTTGCGCGCCCTTGATGGTGTTATGGTAAGCTGAAAGGTTCAGGCGCAGCCGGCGATCGAAGAATTCGCTCTTCAATCCCAGTTCCTGCTCGTTCACGATTTCGGGTTGGAAAGGCGCAGTGTCGACCGTCGAGGTACTGCGTAGCTGTTGCCCGCCGGAGCGATACCCCCTGCTCTGCTTGGCATAGACGAGCACGTCATCGGCCAACTTATAGTCGAGCCCGGCGGTGTAGGAGATTGCGTCGAACTCATCCTGCCGCTGGTCGCGGCAATCGTTCGCGATCGAGCGGTTGGGCGTGATGCACGAGACCAGGCGATTGTTGGCGTTGAGCACCACGCCGGTGCGCGTAACGATTCCCTTGTCATCGATCGAATAGCGCAGTCCGCCGGTGGCGGTCAGGCGATCGGTGATCTTGAAACTCGCCTGCGCATAGGCACCTATCGAGGAATTGTCGATTTCACCGAAAAAGCGGGTTTTCGTGGCCCCGGGATTGCTGGCGACGTTCGCGTAAGAGAAGGACCGATCGAAGCCATATTCCTTCAGGTAGACGAGGCCCGTCGCGAAGCTGAGCCGATCGTCGAGCAGGTTGCCGGTAAGCTGAAGCTCGCTGGAGAACTGCTTCAGGTCCTGATCGAGCGTGGTCAGCGCGATCGGCGCGATGCCGCCATCGAGATCGATCGCGTTGGCGCCGGTCACCCGTCGCCAGGCATTGATGAACTTGACCTCGCCGAAGCCGGTGTCGACCGACAGCGTGCCGCCGTAGGTCTGCGTCCGCACGCGCTGGAACGGGGGCGGGCTGCCGGCGAGGAACGGCGCCGTTGTTGTTGCCGTGACATCGACGTTGGCGCGATTGGCCGCTGCTTCCGTCACGCTGCCGGGGTAGCGCACCGCCGGCCCGTTTCGCGCGGCGCCCGGCAGCACAAGGGTGTTGATGCGGGCGGAAAGCTGATCGAATTCGAACCACTCGCCCGACACGACAAGCCGGACATTGTCCGCCGGTTGCAGCAACACTTTGACCCGCCCGGTCAGATTGTCGCGATTGTTATATCCGATGCCGCTCACGCGATCGGTAACATACCCATCACGCTTGCTGAGCTGGATCGCGCCGCGGATCGCCGCGACCTCGCCGAACGGTACGTTCAGCACCGCTGTCCCGATGCGTTCGTCGAAACGGCCGTACGTGCCCTGCACCATCCCGGTGATGCGGTCGGTTGTGGGATCGTTCGTTTCGATCACCAACGCGCCGCCGGTCGTGTTGCGACCGAACAACGTGCCTTGCGGCCCCTTGAGGACCTGCACGGATCGGACGTCGAGCAGGTCGGCATTGAGCCCGTAGGAACGCGACCAGTAGACCCCATCCACATAGGTGCCGACCGACGGATCGAGCGTTGCAAGCGTATCGGTCTGGACCTGACCGCGCAGGGCAAGGATGAACGCGGATGGATTGTTCGGCGACTCGCGCGTGACGAATCCGGGTGTGAAGGCCGCGACGTCCTTGAATGCGAGAACGTTCTGCTTCTCCAGCGTCTCTCCTGAGAACGCGGTGACGGCGACAGGAATATCCTGCTGATTCTCTGCAACGCGGCGCGCGGTGACGACAACGTCCGCAAGCCCGCCATCGTCGGCAGGCTGCTGCTCCGGCGGCAGCGGCTCTTGGCCGGATGCCGCCGCCTTCTGTTCGGGCGAGGATTGGGCCAACGCGGCGTTGCTCGTGGCAAAGGCGCAAAGCGCTACGCCGACCGCCAGCCCGCGCTTCAGCACGCGCGCGCGGCGCACCGCTCCCATCGGTTGCAACATTCAGATCCTCCCCAAAACTCACGTTTTCTTCAGACCTATATAACTAGGTTATCTAGGGATAACAAGTGGGTGGAAATGAGGATGTTGGAGGTCACCCGGAGAGCGCGTTCTCGAACGAAATCTCAAGCCATCTACGGTCGTTGGCGGAGACCGGCCCGGCGAACGGCGCGAGAGGGTAGAGGATGCGATAGGTGAAGAACCCCGTGGCGATCGCCATCAGGCGCGCGGCGCGGGTTTCGCCGTCCGGCCCGCCGATGAAGACGCCAAGCGGAACCACGATTCTCTGCTCGAGCGCCGCCTGCGCGATGGCCTGCGCGTCGGGATCGGCCGCGGCGAACACGATCATCGGCAAAGGGTTGAAGGCTCCCTCGCCCGGATCGATGAAGCTGTCGGCAAGGCGGCTGGCCAGCCCCTTCCGCCCGAGCTCCGTGATACGCTCCACGGCGAGCGCCGTGTCCAGCGCCGTTCGGAAAAGGCCGAGCTTGGAACCGAAATAACGGTTCACCAAGGCCGGATTGGCACCAGCACGCGCCCCGATCTCCCGCACGCCAGCCGCCGCGTATCCGACCGTCGAGAAGACCGCGATCGCCGCGCTCACGATATTATCCCGCGTTGAGTCAGCATTTCTTGAAGCCATCGATCCACCTTGACGAGTGTGTAAACCCGCGTTTACATTGCGCCGTACAGGAGAGCGATGCCATGCCGAACGATGCCGCGGAAGGCGTCGGCACCCGAACGCCGACATACCAGTTCGACCTTTATGCCGAGCCTGCGCTGCTCGACGACGTACACCGCGGCTATTGGGACCTGAAGGAAGCCGCACCGCCGGTCTTCTGGACGCCGGCGAACGGCGGCCATTGGGTGGTGACGACGGCAGAGGGCGTGATCGAGGTCCTGCGCCGCCACGAGACCTTCTCCAGCCGGTACCTGTCGATCCCGAAGAACGATCAGCAGCCGCACATGATTCCAGAGTCGCTCGATCCGCCCGAGCACCGGCGCTACCGCCAGTTCCTTCGTCCATGGTTCGAGAGCAAGGCGGTCGCTCTGCTCGAACCGCGCATTGCGGAGTGGACCGACCGATTGATCGACGCGGTCGCCGATCGCAGGGCGTGCGAGTTCGTGGAGGCGATCGCTTCGCGGCTGCCCGTCAGTGTCTTTATGGAGATGTTCGGCTTTCCGCTCAACGAGTTCGACGAGTTCCGCACGCTTGTCGTCGGCTTCTTCGACGGCCAGGCGCCACCCGAGGCACGCCAGGTGCTGGCGATGCGGATCTACGGCAAGATCACCGCGCTGATCGTCGCCCGGCGATCGGCGCCGCAGGACGACATGATGAGCCGGCTCGTCGCCACACCGTTCGAGGATCGCTTCCTGAGCGATGACGAGCTGCGTTCCATCGGCTTCCTGATGTTCGTTGCGGGCCTCGACACGGTCGTCAACGCGATGGCGTTCGGCATGCGTCATCTCGCCGCGGACGCGCCGCTGCGGCAGCGGATGATCGATGATCCCGATGCGATACCGGCGGTCGTCGAGGAACTGCTGCGGCGTTATGCGTTCGTCTCGGTGCCGCGTTATGTCGCGCAGGATACCGAATTGCTCGGCACGACGCTGTACGCCGGCGACATGATCGTAGCGCCGCTCGCGATGGTCGGCTGGGACATCCAGATGAACGCCTGCCCTGCCGCGGTCGATGCCGATCGCCGCCCGTGCAAGCACGCGGCGTTCGGATCGGGCATCCATACCTGCCTCGGCATCCATCTCGCGCGCCTCGAGCTCATCACCTTCTATCGCCACTGGTTCGCGCGGATCGGCCATTTCACTATCGATGACGCCGCCCCGGCCGGGCGCACGCGCGGCGGATCGGTCTACGCACTCGATTCACTTCATCTCGTCTGGGGAGACAGACCATGACCTTCGACGCACCTGCCGTCGCGTTGCATATCGGCGGCGACGCACTCGACGCCGGATCGGGCGGCACGCACGACCACGTCAATCCCATCTCAGGCAAGGTACAGGCGACGATCCCGCTGGCGGGCGCGGCGGAGATCGAGCGCGCCGTCGCGGTCGCTGATGGCGCGCGCGAAGGCTGGCGTCGCACGACTCCGGAAGCGCGCCGCGACATCCTGATCCGGCTCGCTGACCTGATGGCGGCGAACCGTGACGAATTCGCCCGCATGGCGGCGCTCGACGGCGGCACGCCGCTGGTTGCCGGGGAGCGCATGACCGACACCGCGATCGGCTGGGTGCGCTACTACGCGGGCTGGTGCGACAAGCTGTCGGGCGAGTTGATCTCCACCTTTGATACGCGCGGCGAATTCGCCTATACCGCGCCCGAGCCGGTCGGCATCGTCGGCATCATCATCACCTGGAACGGCCCCGTCATCAGCCTGGCGATGAAGGTCGCCCCCGCTCTGGCGGCGGGCAATTGCGTGATCGTGAAGCCGGCCGAGATCACGCCGTTCGCGCCCGAACTGTTCATGCGGCTGGCGCGCGAGGCGGGCGTGCCTGACGGCGTGCTGTCGATCATGCCCGGCACCGCGGCAGCGGGCGAAGCGCTGGTGCGTCACTCCAAGGTCGGGCTCATCACCTTCACCGGCGGCCCGATCACGGCGCGCAAGATCATGGCGGCCTGCGCCGAGGCGATCAAGCCGAGCGTAATGGAGCTCGGCGGCAAGTCGGCCAGTCTGATGTTCCCCGATTGCGACATCGACGCGGCGTGCCAGCGCGCGATCTTCTGGACGATCGGCGTGCTCTCCGGACAAGGCTGCGCGCTGCCGACGCGCCTGCTGGTCCACGCCGACATCTACGACGAAGTGCTCGAAAAGCTCACTGCGATCGCCAGCCAGTTCAAGGTCGGCGACCCGTTCGACCCGGGCGTGATGGTCGGCCCGCTCATCAACGCTGCTGCGGTCGAGCGCGTGATGGGGATGTTCGATCGCGTGCGCGAAAGCGGCTCGGGCCGCTTCGTGCTCGGCGGGCAGCGCTGCGGCGGGACGCTGGCCAACGGCAATTTCATCGAGCCCACGATCATTGCCGACGCCGATCCGGACAGCGAGATCGCGCAGGTCGAGATCTTCGGCCCGGCACTTGTCGTGATGAAGTTCCACGATGAGGACGAGGCGGTCGCGATCGCCAACAACAGCGAATACGGCCTCGCGGCGTACATCCAGTCAAACGAGCTGAAGCGTGTCCATCGGCTCGCCGAGCGGCTGAACGCCGGTGGCATCTACGTGAACGGCGCGGTGCAGATCAATCCGCACACGCCGTTCGGCGGCATCGGCATCTCCGGCTTCGGCAAGGAAGGCGGTCGCGCCGGCATTGACGAGTTCCTGCGCTACAAGACCGTGGCAATCGCATGACGCGCACGACCAAGCCGCGCACCCAACCCCGTCCTGCCTCCGGAGTTCGTCTATGACCTTTTCGCTCGATCAGTTCCGTCTCGATGGCAAGGTGGCGATTGTCACCGGCGCGGGCGGGCGAGGCAATTCGATCGGCGGCGCTTACGCCCGCGGCCTCGCTGCCGCCGGCGCGCAGGTCGTCGTCGCCGACCTGAACCTGGACGGCGCGCGCGCGGTGGCTGACGAGATCGGCGAAGCGGCGCTGCCGGTGCGCGTCAACATTGCCGACCGCGCGTCCGTCGACGCCATGGTCGCGGACGCGACGGATCGTTTTGGCGGCGTCGACATCCTCGTCAACAACGCCGCGCTGATGGTCGAGGCGGTCGGCACGCCGGTGATCCAGACCGACCTCGACGCATGGAATCGGCTGCTGTCGGTGAACCTCACCGGCGCGTTGAACTGCGCACAGGCGGTGGTCGCGTCGATGACCGCGCGTGGTGGCGGACGGATCGTGAACCAGCTGTCCGCCGGCGCCTTCCCGGCGCAGACCGGCTACGGCGTCAGCAAGGTCGCGCTGCTCGGGCTCACCACGACGCTCGCGACCGAACTCGGGCGCAGCAACATCGCGGTGAACGCGATCGCCCCGGGCATGACGATGAGTGATGCCGGTCGCGCGCTCACGCCATCGGACAGCCCGTTCGTCCAGGCGGCCGAGGCGCGCGTCGTGATGCGCCCGCGCGGCGAACCTGATGAACTGATCGGCGCCTTGCTCCTGCTGGTCTCGCCCGCGGGGGCTTGGATTACCGGTCAGGTCATCAACGTCGACGGCGGGTTCATCATCCGGTATTGAGTCGGGAGCGGCAGCCGGTCAGGCGCGGAAGCGCGCCAGCCGGCTGTCGATGATCTCCTCCGCTTCGGCGATAATACGGCCGATCAGCTCGCGGCACGTCGGCACGTCGTGGATCAATCCCTGGACCATGCCGGCCCAGAAGATGCCCTTCGACAGGTCGCCCGTGCGCAACACTTCCTTGCCGGCCGATCCGGCGACGAGTTCCTGCACATCGGCGAAGCGCGCGCCCGGCTGTGCGAGCCGACGGACGACCTCGTCCGACACTTCGTTCTTGCCGACGCGCGCGGTGTTCTTGAAGCTGCGGAAGATCAGGTGCGATCCGCGCTCGTCATTGGCGATGTATTGCTGCTTCACATTGTCGTGGATGGGTGCCTCAACGGTTGCGCAGAAGCGCGTGCCCATGTTGATCCCCTCTGCACCGAGCGACAGCGCCGCCACGAGCCCGCGACCATCGCCGAAGCCGCCGCTCGCCAGCAGCGGGATCCTGACCTGGTCGGCCGCGGCCGGGATCAGGATCAGCCCCGGAATGTCGTCTTCCCCCGGATGGCCGGCGCATTCGAAGCCGTCGATCGACACGATGTCGCACCCGGCGCGCTCCGCCGACAAGGCGTGACGGACCGCTGTACATTTGTGGAGGATCGTGATGCCGTGGGGCTTCAGCATTGCCCAGATCTCGCGCACTGCCTGCGTGCCCGCGGTCTCGACGGTTTTCACGCCGCCGTCGATGATCGCCTGCGCATAGGCCTTGTAATCGGGCGCGTTGATCGTCGGGAAGATCGTCAGGTTCACGCCGAAGGGCTTGTCGGTCATCGCGCGGCAGCGCTCGATCTCGTCGCGCAGTGCGTCCGGTGTCGGTTGGCTGAGGCCGGTGAGGATGCCGAGCCCTCCGGCATTTGACACCGCACTCGCCAGCTCGGCGACACCGACGTTCTGCATGCCGCCCTGCACGATCGGGTGCTCGATCCCCAGCATTTCGGTAATGCGTGTCTTGAAAGTCATGATCTCTTCTCCCGGGAGGTTAGGCGGCAGCCCGCGCCCAATCACGTTCGATCGCCGCCAGCCGCGCGCGCCAGTCGCCGGGTGCCCGCGTCGCGAGATTGTCCGCCAGCCGCGCGACCAGCGTGGCCACCGGCACCTCATCGTCGATCAGTCCGACGCTGTGGCCGGCGCTCCAGATGTCACGCCACGGCCGGACGGGCATCGCGATGCGCGTCGCCGGCAGCGTGGCCGGGTCGAGCCCGGCGGCGGCAACGGATGCGGTCATCCAGTTCGCAGGCACACCATTCATCGCTGCCGACACCATGATGCTGTCGATCCCTGCCTCCACGATCATCGCGCGATGCCCCGCCACGACGCTCGATTCGGGCGTGGCGATGAAACGCGTCCCCATGCACGCCAGATCGGCGCCGAGCGTCAGCGCGGCCGCGATCCCGGCGGCGTCGGCGATCCCGCCGGCGGCGATCAGCAGCCCGTCAAACATCCTTCGCACCGCTGGGACGAATGCCAACGGGGTCAGGAAGCCGGTATGCCCTCCCGCGCCCGCGCACGTCAGCATCAGCCCGTCCGCCCCAGCGGCAAGCGCCTTCTCGGCGTGGCGCATCGTCGTCACGTCGTGGATCACACGCCCGCCCCATCCGTGCACGCGCGCCACCAGCGCGGACGGATCGCCGACGCTCGACAGCACCAGCGGGACGCGATGCCGCTCCAGCAGGTCGAGTTTGGCCGCCCCGTCGCGCTCGGTCGCTATCCGAGCCGGCAGGTTGACGATCGCCGGCGCGCCGGGAATCGCGTTCAGTGCTTCGAGGTAGGCGGAGAATTGCTCGAGCGGGGTGACGGTGCCGCCCTGCCACCCGGCGACGACCCCCGCCGACCGGCAGGCGACCGCGAGCGGCACCGACGAGGCGAAACTCATCGGCGCACACATCAGCGGCAGCCGCAGCGCGGCGAACCCTACCATCCGGCCAGATCGGCGGCGCGCGCGCGGTGCAGCGCGGGGCTGCCGTACAGCGCACGGTTGGCGACCGCGCGGCGAAACCAGTAGTTCAGGCCGTATTCCCAGGTGTATCCGATCCCGCCATGAGCAGCGATCGCGGCGCGCGTGGTGCGAACGTACACGTCGCACAGATGCGCCTTCGCCATCGCCGCGGCGCGCGGCGCATCGGGTAAACCCGCATCCCATGCGTAGCCGGCGTACCACAGCAGCGCGCGCGCCGGCTCGACGTCCAGCGCCACGTGCGCAAGCTGGTGCTTGAGCGCCTGGAAGCGGCCGATCGGCTGGCCGAACTGCTCGCGATCCTTGGCGTATCTCACCGCCTGATCAAGACAATGCTGGGCACCGCCGAGCGCGTCCGCCGCGGCGAGGACCAGCACCGCATCGTACAGCCGCCCGACGAAGGGATCACTGGCATCGAAGAGCACGTGCGCATCCGCCCCACCGAAGGTGACCCGCGACAGCGGCCGAGAACGGTCCGTCGACCGGATAGGCTCGATCGTCACGCCATCGCCTGCCGCGACAAGCGCCAGTCCGCCGCCGTGCGTGCCGAGCAGGAACCACCCCGCGGCACGCGCCGCGGCGACGAAGTTGACGGTACCGCTGGCGGGCGTCGCATCCCAGCCCGCGTGTGACCCGGGCCCGCCCAGGGCTAGCGTCGCGATCGTCTCCCCGGCGAGGATCGCGGGCAGATGGGCGCGCGCGGCGACGTTCGTCGACTTGGCGACCGCCAGCGCGGTCAGCATCTGCCCGGCGATCGGCCCGGCCGCTGCGGCCGCGCCCGCAATCTCGCACACCAAGGCGGCATCGAGCAGCCCCAGCCCGGCGCCGCCACCGGCGTCATCGACCAGCAGCCCGCCCAGCCCGAGCGCCATCAACGCCCGCCAGCTTTCCCGATCGACGTCGGCGTCCCCCTCGGCGAAGGCGTGCAGCCGCTCGATCGGCCACGTCTCGCCCAGCACGCCGCGCACCGCATCTTGGATCGCGATCTGTTCGTCCGAAAGGTGGAATCTCACTTGTCGGTCTCCATCGCCAGATCCCGCGGCAGGCCCAGGCCCCGCTCGCCGATGATGTTGCGCTGGATGTTGCTCGCCCCGCCGGCGATCGAATTGCCCAGGCTGCCCATGATCTGGTCGAGCCACTTTTCCGGCCCGCGACCGCGCGTGCCCGCCGGCGCGGGTTCGGTCAGCCCCGCCTCGCCGATCAGTTCCTGCGCGGTCAGCGCCATGTCGTGACCGATCTCGGTGAGCAACAGCTTCATCATCAGCGCGATCGGCCCGGGATCGTCGCCGGCTGCCGCATTGGAGAACAGACGATAGCTGGAGTAGCGGTGCGCCAGTACGAAGCCCTCGATCTGTGCCAACCGATCGCGCACGACCGGATCGCCGATCCGGCCCATCTCCTGCGCGAGCTCGACCAGCTTGGCGAATTGACTGCCGAGGCCGTCGGCCGAACCGATCGACGCGCGCTCGTGCTTCAACGTGGTACGGCTGACATTCCAGCCCTGCCCGCGCTCGCCCACCGTCCACGCCAGCGGCGCGCGGGCATCGTCGAAGAAGAACTCGTAGAAGCCGCTTTCGCCCGTCATCTGCCGGATGGGGCGGCGCGTGACGCCGGGCTGGTCAAGGTCGATCAGGATATAGCTGATGCCGTCATGCTTGCCGGCGTCAGGTTCGGTGCGGACCAGCATGAACATGTGCGTCGCGGCGCCGCCCTGGCTGGTCCAGATCTTCTGGCCGTTGATGACCCATTCCTCGCCATCGACCACACCGCGCGTGCGGACGGAGGCTAGATCGGAACCTGATCCCGGCTCCGAATAGCCTTGCCCCCAAATGTAGTCGCCCGCGATGGTCGGCGGGATCAGCGCCTGCCGCTGTTCCTCGGTGCCGCGCTCCAGCAGCGTAGGGACCAGCATGTTGATGCCGTTGCCCCCAACCTCCATCGGTGCGCGAGCGCGCGCGAACTCCTCGCGGATCACCTGCGCCTTGACCACATCAACCGGTTGCTCGGACCCGCCGAACCGCCGCGGCACGCTGCGATAAAGGTAGCCCGCATCGGTCGCGCGCGTGCGGAAATCGCGCATATAGGCTTTCAGCGCGTCCTTGCGCCGATCGCCGGGCTGCCACGCGCTCTTTAGAAACGCGCGAACCTCCGCGCGCGCCGCTTCGGCTTCAAGGCCGTAGCTCAGGTCCATGCCATCCCTCCTAGAGTTCGCCGCCGGCGATCACGGTGCGCAACAGCCCCGCGACATCGCGATCGGCCATAGCGCCGACCCGCGCGCCCAGGCTCCGCTCGAGCCCGCTGGCCGCATGGCCGTAACCGCCCCGCACGATCGTCTTCATCAATGCATCCATGCTGTCGAGCGTCAGCAGGCAGAGATCACGCCACGCCTTCCCACGCTCCAGCCTGATCCCGTGCGTTTCCAGTACGTCGCAATAATGCTCAAACAACGGCCGCTCCTGCACGCGGCGATCCGCATCGGAGAGCGCCGACAGGATGAAATATCCCAGATCGCGCAGGCCCGGCCCACGAAAGATTACCTGCCAGTCGAACAGCCCGGCGGTGCCATCAGGGTTGGCGTAGGTATTGCCGAGATGGCTGTCGCCGTGGAGCAGCGTGGCGGGCAACCGGTCCCAATAATCGTATACCACCTCGGAGTGTTGCGACCACAAGCCGATCGTCTCCACCACGGCCTGCGGCAGCGCTGCGGCATGCTCGCTGGCAAGGAACCTCTGCCGGGCATCAATGAACGACTGCCGGTGCCAGGCGGCACCGAACTTGCGCGTCCGTGGCCGCACCCAGCCCAGGTCCCGCTCAAACCGCGGTGACTGCCACAGGCGAGCGTGAAGTGTGGCGAGCGCCGTCGCGACGGCGCGCGCGTGCGCCGCGCTGCAATGGTCCTTCCCCCAATAGGGCCGCGCGCCGCGCTCCTCGAGGTCTTCGGTCACCAGCAGGAACAGGCCGCCGGGATAATAACGCCCGAACCACGGGCGAGGCGTAATGTCCGCCACGTCGCGCTGCACCTCGGCGTAGAAACGCACCTCGTGCTCGGCCATGTGAAGCATCGACAGCGTTTCGCGCAGATACGCCTCGTCAGGCGTCGCCTTGACGAAGATCGACTCCGGCAACCCAGCGTGGCGGCCCGCCGCGTTCCACGCCAGCCGCCACCTGCGACGGCTCGTCATGCCGTCGTGTGCCTCCTCCGCCGCGAAGTCGGTCAACTGCGCGCCGGGCATGGTCCCGCCGATCACCTCGTCGATGAACTCGCGTGTCACGTCGGCGGAGCGATAAGGCCCAGGTACCACAAGGTCGGCACGCGCCAGCGCCAGGTCCGCCGCCTCCAGCGAGGCGAGCGCGTGACGGTGCAGGGCGGCGGTGTCGATCATTCGCCTGCCGGCCGCTGCGCGCGCCAGATCGCTGCGGTGGCCTGAGTGGAGAGCGTCATGTTCAGCGCCTCGTGGTCCAGCGCCGCCTCGAACACCGCATCTTCGGCGAGGTTGAGGTTCGCCTTCATGTAACGGAAGCCCATCCGCGGCCCGTCCGCCAGCCGCCGCGCCGCGGCGATCGTCGCTTCGGCCAGCGCCTCGTCGTCGAACAGGCGGGTATAGATCCCGCGCGTGAACGCCTCCGCCGCGGTCAGTTTCTCGCCCAGCAGGAAAAGCTCGCGCGCCGCGCCCGTGCCGAGGATCTTCGTCCAGAACCACGTCGATCCGAAGTCGCCACCCGCGCCGATGCGGTCAAACGCCGTCAGGAAGGTCGCGCTACGGCCCGCGAAGCGCAGGTCGCACGCGCCGGCGATGCCGATGCCGGCACCGGCAACCGGACCGTTGACCATCGCGATCGTCGGCTTAGGCATCTCGTGCAGCAGCCGCGCGGTCTCCATGAAGGCCCGCAGCCGGGTGAAGCCCTGTTCGGTCCGCCCGCCGCTGTCGCGGTTCGGCGGAACAACCGCGCGATCGCCGCCGCCATCCTTCAGGTCGCCGCCCGAGCAGAAGCCGCGCCCCGCCCCCGTGACGATCACGCACCCGACCGACGTATCGCGCGCGGCATCCGCGCAGGCATCCGCCAACGGCGCCATCAATGCCCCCGTCAGCGCGTTGAGTCGATCGGGCCGATTGAGCGTGATGGTGCGCACCCCCGCATCGTCGGCGATCAGCAGCACGTCGCTCACTTGCGCGACAGCTGCCAGTGGCGCGCCATCATCAGCGCGGCCTTCTCGGCCAGGTCGGCCGGCACCTCTGGATACAACGGATAAGGCTTGTCCTTCGAGGGAAGCGCAATCGTCGCGGTGCCGCGGACGGTTTCCTCGCCGCGCTGGTTCTCGAACTTAACCGCCACGTCGACGAGGTTGCGTCCACCTTCCTGACGCTTGGACAGCACCTGGCCGGTGATCGTCTGGACGTCGCCCATGTAGTTGAACTTGCGGATCTCGTCATGAACGTGGGTGACGATTCCGTCATCGCCTGCCCAGTCCGACAGGAAATGGAACAGATAGTTCTCGCGCATGACGCCATAATCATAGGCCATCGGATTGCCGATCGCCTGCGCCCACTTCGCGTCCCAGTGCAGCCGCTGCGCGACATCGGGAATACCCTGCTCGTTCTTGATGTAGAAGGCCGGGATGCGCGTGCGGTTCTTGTACGCAAGCCGCCCGACGGTCGGCGCATAGGGAACGAAGCCGTAACCGCCGGCATGGAAGCAGATCACGTCGGTAACCGTCAGCGGTCCCTTCGCCATCGTGCCGATCGCATCGCCGGCCGCGACATCCTCGAACCAGCGCTTGCCCGAACCGAGCACCTGCTCGTTTGCGTAGACTGCGTCGATCGCGGCGATATCGTCGTCGCTGTACGTCTGCGGTTCGATCGCGGAGTACTTGCCCTTCTTCGCCGCGGTCTTGCGCTCGGTCAGCACGCGCAGGATGCGATAGACCGCGACGACCTCGCCACGCTGGTTGACCTTCACGTCGCGGCGCACGGTGATGACCGATCGCCCGGCGAACTCGCTTTGCTTGACCTCGCAGCTTTCCTCCCCGTTGAAGCTGTAGATCGTGTCGCCGGGGCGCACCGGGCGGTAGAAGTCCCACGTCGATCCGGACACGAAGACGTGGATGCCCTTGAACAGGCTCTTTCGCAGGCGCTTGATCTCGTCGGGAACCGGGTCGCCCTTCATCGGGGCGTTGATCTGCGCAACCATCATGCCCGGCGCGATCACGCCGCCCCAGCGCGTGCCGCGGGCATAGTCCGGATCACAGAAGAGCGGATTATCGTCGCCGCAACCATGCGCAAAGTTGCGGATGTTATCCTCGGTCGCGGTCTGGATGTACTCGCGCGTCGATGCCGCCTGATCGAAGCCGAGCAGCGCGCGCTGGCGCTCGATATCCTCGTCGGTGATCGCGTAGTCCACCGCCTTCTGCCATTCGTCGCTCTCGAGAATATTGCTGGCCATGCCGCCCTCTCCCTTGATCGTGTTGTATAACTAGGTAATATATGATCCCGTGAGTACGCAAGTGCGTTGTTCGGAAAATCGGAGGGGCGGGGGCGAGATGGATATCGATGTGAGGCGCATCAGCGATGCGCTGAAAGTACGCGCCGCGCACCAACGCGATCAGGTGGCGCACGACGATACCCGGCGTTTGATCACGTTCGCGCAATGGGATCGGGAAGCCGATGAGATCGGCGGGGGTCTCGCGGCGGCAGGATTGCGCGCCGGCGACCGCGTCTTCCTGCCGATCAGCAATGCGCGCGCGGTCGAGATGGCGATCGCGGTATTCGCCGTCTTCCGCGCCGGGGGCATCGCGGTGCCGATCAACACGCGCTTCTCGCCGAAAGAGGTGCGCGACTATGCCGGCTTGGTCGAGCCGCGCTTTGCGATCACCGACGTGCCCGATCTGGTCGCCGATCTGGGGCTCGAGACGGTCTGGCACACCGACGCGATGCCGCGCGACCTGGCGGCGCTGCCCGATCAGGCGGCACTTGATCCAGATGCCGACGCCGAGATCCTCGCGACGTCCGGCACGACGGGCAAGATCAAGGGCGTCGTCGTGTCGCACCCCGATCTGATGACTGGGGTGACGGGCACCAATCTCGATCGCTCGCGCTCAACGCTTCACGCGCTGCCGCTGACCGGTTCGGGCGGGAACCTGGGGATCGTCATGCTGCCGGCGCGCGGCGGCGCGACGGCGTTCACCCAGCCCAAGTTCGATCCGAAAGGCTTCCTGGAGCTGGTGCGCGAGAAGCGGCCCGACCTTGTCTACCTCGTGCCGTCGATGCTTCGGCTGGTGCTCGACCATCCCGACGTCGCCGATTACGACTTTGCCGGCGTCAAATATCTCATGACCGGCACCGCGCCGCTGCCCAACGATTCTGTCGTGCGTGCGCTGAAGCTGTGGCCGCACGTGCGGATGCGGAACAGCTACGGCATGTCGGAGGGCGGGATCGGGATCGGCACCTCGACGCAGGAGCAGGTGTTGAAGCCGGGCTGCGTCGGCAAGTTGCCCGCGCACATGCAGCTACGCGACGAAGATGATCGCGTCATCACGCAAGCGAACGTCGTCGGCGAGATCTACGGCTTCCAAAAGCATCCCCGCCGCTACTGGCGCGACGAGGAAGCGACCGCCGCGTCCTTCAGGGGCGGCTGGACCAAGACGGGCGACCTCGGCTTCGTCGACGAGGACGGCGACCTGATCGTGTGCGGCCGATCGAAGGAGCTCATCATCCGCGGCGGCTACAACATCACCCCGCTCGAGATCGAGACGGTGCTGCATCAGCACCCGGCCGTGAAGGATGCCGCCGTGGTCGGCATCGATCACGATGTGCTCGGCGAGGATGTCGCCGCGGCGATCACGCTGGCGGGCGGCGCTTCGATCAGCGCGGACGAACTGGCTCACTATTGCCGGGAACATCTTGCCGACAACAAGGTGCCGCGCACGATCGTGATCCTCGATGAACTGCCGCACAACCCGAACGGCAAGGTGCTGAAGCGCGAGCTCAAGCCCCTGCTCGCCGAGGCCGCCGCGCAGCGCCGCGCCGCCCGCTAAGCAAGGTCGGCGCGGCGGTCGTCCCCGCTACGTGCCCGCATCCCTCCTGACACGCGCGCGCAGCTCGTGCTTCAGCACTTTGCCCGTCGTGTTGCGGGGCAGGGCGTCGACAATGATCACCCGTTCAGGCGTCTTCTGGCGCGCAATCCCGGCATCGGCAAAGTGTGCACGTACGCTTTCGAGGTTCACCCTTGCGCCTGGTCGCGGCGTGATGAAGGCGCAGACGATCTCGCCCATGCGCGCGTCGGGACAAGCGACCACCGCCGCTTCCTGCACCATCGGATCGGCGAGCAGCACGTCCTCCACCTCGCGTGACGAGATGTTCTCGCCGCCCCGGATGATGATGTCCTTCTTGCGGTCGCTGATGACGAGATAGCCGTCGCGATCGAGATGGCCGATATCGCCGGTGCGATACCAGCCGTCCGGCAACATCGCCGCAGCGTTGAGGCTCGGATCGAAATAGCCGGTGAAGAGCTCCGGCCCGCGGGTTACGATCTCGCCATTGGCACCCGGCGGCACGTCATCGCCGGCGTCATCGACGAACCGCATCCGCGAACCGGTCATCGCCCTGCCCTCGGTCGTCAGTCGCTTGTGCATCGGATCGTCGGGATAGCCGGTGGTGACGGTCGGATGCTCGCTCGACCCGTAGGAGCGGAAGGTGCTCAGTCCCCGCGCGGCGCAACGTTCGATCAGGGTCGGCGGCACCGGGGCGGCGCCCACCAGGCAATTGACGAGGCTGGACAGGTCACGGCCGACACAATCCGCGGCATCAAGGATGCCGGCGAGGTGGAACGGCGTGAACGACGCGGAACTGACGCGGTGACGCTCGATCAGCATCGCCGCCTCGGCGGGATCCCATTGGTCCATCAGGACCAGCGCCCTGCCCTGGGTCAGAAACCGCATCATCGTACAGGCGCCGGCGACATGCCCGGGCGGCCAGGGCGACAGGATGATCTCCTCGATCCCGCGCCGCGCATGGGCAACCGCCGCGAGTTCCGACAGCAGGCTGCGGCTCGAGTGGCAGACGCCCTTCGGATCGGCGGTCGTGCCGGACGTGTAGACGAGCATCGCCAGAGCGTCGGGATCGCACGCGGTGGGCGGCGTGGCGGCTGGATCGAGCAGCATGTCCCGCCAGTCGACCGCGCCCGCAGGCACGGCATCGCCGATCACCACGTGCGCGCCGAGTGCCGGAAGGTCTCCGCAGGCGGCAAGCACCTGAGCGTAGTCAGCGGATCGCCAACGATCCGGCGTCACCAGCAGCTTCGCGCCGGATTGGCGAAGAATGAAGCCCAGCTCCTTCGCGCCGTAGATCGAGACGATCGGCAGCATGGCCGCCCCGCTATGCGCGATGCCGACGCAGGCGATCATCCATTCGGCCCACGCCGGCAGCTGAACGGCGACGATATCGCCGGCTCCGATACCGCGCGCCCGCAACCCGGCGGCGAACCGCAATCCTTGCGCGGTGATATCCGCCAGCCGATGGGTGCCGGCGCGCTGCGCCGAGGAAACCGTCAGCATCGCATCGGGAAAGCGCGCGGCGCCTTCCCGGAAGGCCGAAATCAACGGCCGGTCGACCGTGCCGAAGTCAGGATCGCTCATCGACCTTCCCGGACCGCGTCCGCGGACGCCGGTGTGACGATCTGGTTGCGGCGGTCGCCCCAGTAACGCTTGCGCAATTCGCGCTTGAGCAGCTTGCCGGTCGGCAATCGCGGAATGTCGTCGGTGAAATCGACCGATCGGGGGCATTTGAATGTCGACAACCGCGCCCGGCAATAAGCGACGATGTCGGCGGCAAGCACATCGCTGGGCGCGAACTCAGGCTTCAGATGGATCACGGCCTTCACCGCTTCGCCGAGGTCCCGATCCGGAACGCCGATCACCGCCACGTCCTGGATCGCGGGATGGAGCGTCAGCACCGCTTCCGCTTCCTGAGGGTAGATGTTCACGCCGCCCGAGATGATCATGTTGCTCGATCGATCGGCCAGGAACAGGTAGCCGTCGGCATCCAGCCAGCCCATGTCGCCGGGCCGTGACCAGCCGCGCGCGTCGAAGAAGTCGGCGGTCCTGGCAGGCTCCTTGTGGTAGTCGAAGCGTTCGGGGCTCTCGAACATCAAATGCCCAACCTGTCCCGGCGGCAACTCATCGCCGTTGTCGTCCACCACATGGATCGCCCCGGTTATCGACCGGCCGACTGTTCCCTTGCGGGCCAGCCACTCGTGCGGGCCGACCATTGTAAACCCTCCCCCCTCGCTAAGACCGTAATATTCGTGGATGATCGGGCCGAACCAATCGAACATCTGTTCTTTGACGTCGACCGGACACGGCGCGGCGGCGTGAACGACCATTGTCAGGCTCGATACGTCGTATCTGGCGCGCGTTTCCGGCGGCAGTTGCAGCATCCGGACGAAATGGGTCGGCACGAACTGCGCATGCGTGACGCGGTAGCGCTCGATATGCGCCAGCGTAGCTTCCGCGTCGAACCTGGCCGGCACCACCGCGGTACCGCCGAGCGCCTGCGCCCCCATCGACCAGCCTAGCGGCGCGGCGTGGTACAATGGAGCGGGCGAGTAGAAGATGCTGCGTTCGTCAAACGCGAACAGGCCGGCCAACATGTGCTCGATGCGCAACAGCGTGTTGAACGGATCGCCCGACAGGGGGCGCAATATCCCTTTCGGACGGCCGGTCGTGCCCGAGGAATAGAACATGAAATTGCCTTCGGTCTCGATCCCGAACGGCTCCATCGCTTCGGCGGCAATCACATCGTCCAGGCTGCCGAAGGGGCCGAACGGCGCGCCGGAACTCAGTAGCACCTTCAGATCGGTTAGCGCGCCGGCGAGATCGAGTGCGAGGTCGCGCAACCCCGGCGATACGATCAGCGCCGCCGCGTCGCTGTTCGTCAGGATGTAGGCGGCTTCGTCGCGGCTGAGGTGCCAGTTCACCGGCACGAAGCGCAGGGCCGCCCGGCGACACGCCCAGGCCGCCACGAACACGGCATTCTCGTTCTCCATCAGCAGCGCAACGCGCGCACCCTCACCGAGCGAGTGACGCAACACGCGCGCAAGCCGCATCGAGTCGGCATTCAGACGTCCGACGTCGATCACCTCTCCGCGATCGGCCGCGATCACGGCGGCTCGGCCGGGGGCGCGCCGCGCGTGCGTCAACAGGGACATCGCCGTTCGCCGCCTCAGCGCCCCGACCAGTTTGGCGTGCGCTTCTCGGCGAATGCCGCGGCGCCCTCCCGCGCGTCCGCGCTCGCGAACACGGGCGCCATCAGATCGGCTTGGCGTGCCCACCGCTCGTCGGCGGGCCACGAGCGCGATTCGGCGATGATCTGCTTGGACACTTGCACCGCCAGCGGCCCGTTCGCACCGATCGCCTTCGCCATCTCCAGCGCCGCGTCGAGTGCCGGGCCGTCGGTCAACCTGTTGACCAGGCCGATATCATAAGCGCGCTGCGCGCCGATGAAGTCGCCGGTCAGCGCAAGCTCCATGGCGATCCGCGCGGGGATCTGGTCGGGCAACCGGATCAGCCCTCCCGCACCCGCGACCAGGCCTCTCTTCGCCTCCGGAATACCGAATTTCGCACTGGCGTTCGCGACCACCAGATCGCAGGCGATCATCAATTCCAGTCCGCCCGCCAGGGCATAGCCGTCGACCGCGGCGATCAGCGGCTTTCTGGGCGGCGCGAGCACAAGCCCCCCGAAACCGCGACCTTCGACCGTCGGGCTCTCGCCGCGCAAGAACCCCTTCAGGTCCATCCCCGAACAGAACGTGCCGCCGGCCCCGGTGATGATCGCGACGCGGAGCGATGCTTCGGAGTCAAGCCTGTCAAGGGCAGCCGCTATCCCTTCGGCCGCCGCCTTGTTCATGGCGTTCTTCGCGTCAGGCCGATTGATGGTGATGACGAGGACGCCGTCCACGTCCCGGGTCAACAACTCTTCGTTCATCATGATCTCTCCTCTGATTGATTCTTATATAACCAGGTGTACCATGCAAGCGGGCGCTGGAGGCGCGTTTGTTCAAGCCGGCTGAAAACAGTTGGTTTGCGCCTCTGCTGGCCCGACGCTCCTGATCAAACCAGGCTGTGCCGGACGACGCTATGCCGCGAGTATCGCCGTTTGCTGACGATCCAACGTGTGCGGCGAGCTACTCGGCAACGCCATGTCGACAGCCGACCCCAAGAAGCCGGCGTCTCCAGCCGTGCCGACATCAACGCTGGAACTGAACCGAACCGGGTTTGTCGGAGGCCCCAACGCTTGAGAGGAGAGGGCTATGACGAACAAGACGACGAAAAAGTTTTCACCTGAGGAGGGCGCCCGGGCCGTTGCTTCGGGTGCGCTCGCGCGCCACAACAACCGCCGGTCTCTGGTTCCGGCTGGATGAAAGCCGGGGGTCACGTCAGCCGGTCTGCTGATGTAGGCCACGTGGGTTGATCCGGCGAGCTGTACCCGACTCGACTTCGCCATCGAAAGCAGCACCGATCGAGCAGGCCGGAGCGACGGATGGCTTCGCCGTCCTTCCGGTTTTCTCGACCCGGACTTTGGGCGGTCTATGATACCGGAGCCGCCCTGGCACGGTGCAGCGCGGCGACGCGCTTGACATGCGCGATGCTGCATCCGGCGAGTTCCGCGGTCTTGGCGATACTCATGCCGGCTTTGCGCAGCGCAACGATACGGCGGTGATGCCCGAGGTCGGGCTTGCGTCCCGTGTACCGCCCCTCCCTCTTGGCGATCTCAATTCCCTCCCGCTGCCGCTCGCGCCGGGTCTCGTAGTCGTCGCGCGCCGTCTGCAGCGCGACGCGCAGCAGCATGTCCTGCACCGCCTCCAGCACGATCCGCGTCACACCCGCGCTGTCCGCCACCAGGTCGGAGAGGTCCACGATGCCCGGCACCGCTAGTCGAGCCCCCCTCCCCCGGATCGCCTCCATCAGCAATTCGGCTTCTGGCAGCGGCAGGCGGCTGATGCGGTCGATCTTCTCAGCCACCACCACCTCGCCCGGTTGCAGGTCCGCCACCATGCGCAACAGCTCCGGTCTGTCGGGCCGCGCACCTGACGCCTTCTCCCGATACACCGCGGCGACGTAGAAGCCGGCCGCCCGCGCGTCTGCAACGATGGTTTCCTGACGGGTCAGGTCCTGCTCGTCAGTGCTCACCCGCAAATAGACTCGCGCTGCCGTATTTCGTTGCCTGTCACGTGCTTGTCACTCCGCCCGGCGCGCTTGGGTACACCCATATGAGCTACTGCTGGAGCAGCTGGCTCGGAATAGCAAGCGCCGATCCTGTGGAGCCTAGCTCAGCAAGCCAGGTCTAAGTAGCTAATAAGCGCGGATATGAACGACGACTGATCACCAAGCGCGTAGGAGTGCCCTCCTTCGCGCTATGCATCAGCGGCGTCATGCGGTACAGTTTGGTGATTGGGTCGGCCAAGCGAGTTCAGTGCAGATGGAAGCACAGAGGGTAAAGATTGTAGACGGTGGTAAACTCGTGATCCCGGCGGCCATGCGCCGTGAGCTCGGGATCACCACGGGTGATACCGTTCTCGTCGATGTGGACGATGGCGAGCTGCGGGTACGTTCCGTGCCTAAGGCGCTCGAAAGGGCTCGCGCGATCCTTCGCAAATATGTGCCCGAAGGCGTCGGCTTGGCTGACGAGTTGATTGCGGAGCGCCGGCGCGAGGGGGAGCGTGAGTAGCAAGATCGTCCTCGACGCCTCCGCCCTGCTCTGCCTACTGAACGACGAACCCGGCGCGGATCGGGTAGTTAACGTCCTGACCCGTAGCATCATCGGAACGACCAACTTGGCCGAGGTCATCTCCAAACTTCGGGACCGAGGATTGCCGCTAGACGAGGTACGTGAGGCCCTTGGCGGGCTGCACCTCGATGTCCGACCGCTCTCCCCTGCCCAGGCGCTTATCATAGGCGACCTCCGGCCTTCGACGAAGGCGCTTGGTCTTTCGCTTGGTGACCGGGCGTGCCTTGCCTTAGCGATCGACCTACAAGCGGAGATGTTCACGACGGACGGTCCGTTGGCGAGCGCGGATGTGGGAATCACCATCACCAACGTACGGCCGCTTGCGGGGTAATCGCACATTCGTGCTTTTGGGTACTGTTCAGCAGGTTGCCATGCTTGCCGTAATCTCACCGATGAGACGATGTGAACGTCCATAGGATATACCGAACCGATGAATGAGAAGCAGGCGCGGCAACTCTTACGAACGGCCGACGAGGATGAGCCGGTCTTGTTAACGCCAGCCGTTCTTCAGAAGCTCGACGTGAGCGATGTTCAGGACGGCTGCGGGTTTCAGATTGGTCAGATCAAGGGTGGTGTCCACCACCTAGATTGGAACGGAACCGTCTACCGGCGTGGTAGTGCTCTGGTCGGGGAAGCCGATCATACATGGACACGCAAATACTGGTACTCGCCTATTGGTCTCGAGCAGTACCTCGACCTGATTAGACGAGCTGTTGAAGCCCGGCAGAGGTCTTCCGGCGATACCGAGGTGTCCTACCAAGATGATGACGGCGCGTATGTTGCGTTGCGCTTCGAAATCACCACGGCAGAGACGAACCTCTCGAAAGCCTACCATGCAGTCCGCAGGGTCGCCGAGCAAGTAGAGGAGGCCGCTTCAGATGCGTCAGACGAGGTAGGAAAGCGCATCGCCGAGATAGCGGCGCGCCTTTCCGGTTGGGGGAGCCTGTCCCTCGACGCGCTGGTAGATGTGGTGGAGAATGCATCGAACAATCAAGCTAAGGGTCGCTCGCTCGAAGAGCTGTGCGCTCGCCTTTTCGAGACTGTGGCGGGGATGACCGTCACCCAGCGTATCCTCACCGAGACCGAGGAGATCGACATTTCTCTTAAACGGCAGCGATGAGACCCGGTTGAAGCGCGAGGGAGCAATCATCCTAGCCGAATGTAAGAATTGGTCAGGCAAGTGTGGGAAGAACGAGTTTGTCGTTTTTCGATCGAAGCTTGAGAATAGGGCTCAGCGAGCGACACTCGGGTTTTTAATTTCATGGAACGGCTTCACCGAGACCGTCACGAAGGAGATGCTGAGGGGAAGCCGCGAAGACTTGTTAATCGTGCCGCTAGCGGGGGATGACCTTCGTCGGGCTGTTCGTGACGGCGACTTCACCAACGTCATGCTTCGAGCGTGGGACGCGGCTGTCGCAATGTGACGAAATCTGGGCCGACTTCCCCACGTATGGGCCGTCGAGAGCGGCTGAGCACAACAAACGGCTGAATGTCTGCCGTTTTAGGCGAGTATCCACCATTTTGAGGTGCCTTCGGAAGGGGCGGTCTCGTCCACTGTTTCAGGAAAACCGACACGGGACGATGCCCGGCTGCCGCAACGACGCGCCACGGGAACGGCGGAGGCACTCGACGCGCGACTGACCCGTGCAATCGCGAGCGTGATGCCGGAAGGGGCAGCGCCGGTCAGCGAGGTTGGGTTTGAAGCTTCGCTCAGTGCCATGGCAGACAACAGCAAGGCGGCGATTGCCTCGGATCTAGCATGCTATACCGAATGGTGCGCGCGCGAGCGGCGCGCAGCCTTCCCGGCTGATCCTGAAACGCTGGTTCGCTACGTCCAGATGCTTGAGCGGCGGGGGCACAAACCATCGACGCTCGCGCGGCGAATTGCCAGCTTGGCGACGGTCCATCGCCTCGTGGGAATGGGTGACGGTGCGCCGACCAATGCGCCGATGGTGCGCGCGGCGCTGAAAGCCGTTCGACGGCGCCGCGGATCAACCCAACGCCAGGCGGCGCCCTTACGGCTCGGCAAAGCACTCGATCCGCATGCTTCATCGGGCTTTACCTTGCAGGCATTGCTCGATGCATGCTCGTACGATCTACAGGGTCTGCGCGATGCGGCATTGCTGTCGCTGGGGTACGACGCTGGCTTGCGCGTCAGTGAGCTAGTGGCGGTCGAAGAACGGCATATCGAGCCACAAGAGGATGGCTCGGCCACGCTGCTCATCCCGTCGTCCAAGACCGATCAGGAGCGGCAGGGGGCGTGGGCTTGGCTGTCGCCTGACACAATGCGGCGGATAGGGGCTTGGCTTGAGGTCAGCGGCGTCCGGGATGGGCCGCTGTTCCGACGGATCGGGATCGATCGTCGCCGTGCACGCGCTGCCGTCGCCCCGGTCGCCTACGAGGCTATTCCCGGGAACACGCAGCGCTGGCGAGAGCGCATGGATGGCCGCGCAGCTGAACTGGCGCGTACGACTTACTCGATTGGTACGGCACGGCTTTCCCGACAAGGCGTCAACGGCATCTACCGGCGAGTTGCCATGGCCGCGTTCGACAAGGGCCTCGTAAACATACCGGTCGCGGAGGTTTTTCAAGCGGTGAAGGACCTGTCGACCCACTCGCTTCGGGTGGGGCTTACTCAGGATCTATTTGCCGCCGGTGAAGATGGCGCTGGTATCGCGCAAGCTCTGCGCTGGAGCTCACCGAGCACGGCATTGCGGTACGGGCGTAAGCTCGCCGCGCGCAGCAACGTCGCAGCCCGGGTGCTTTCAAGGGTGCGAACCTAGGCTAGCGACGCGGTTCAGGCGGTCGGGACAAAGCCAAGCGAGATGCTGTGCGGCGAGCCCGCGCGCGCAACTCCTCAAAATAAGCGTCGTTCGCCGAGGGGCCAGGGACCGACTCGGCGCCATCGAGCACTAGCCGACGCAGCCGCTGGCGGTCTTGGTCCTTACCGATGAGCTCGCGCACATAATCGCTGCTCGTGCCGTAGCCACGTCTCGCGACCTGTTCATCCACGAACGCCATGAGAGTATCGGGCAGCGAAATGTCCATCGTGATCACGGCGCCAACATGGGCATTTGGCAAAATTTGGCAACACGGTTGCGCCCGCCGAACGGAGCAATGTGGCGACGTCCGGCGATCCTCAGAAAAGTCCGGCGATCTCCGTATAAAAATGAGCGGCTGTCCGGCGAACTTGTGTGAAGTGATGAGGCGTGGACGTCATTCTCCGGCGATCTCCCAAAAACGACATCGGCTAAGCCGAACCGTCCTCGCCATTAGACCGATAATATACATTATGTTAAGCGCCCGCGGTTCTTGTGAGCGAGCATCTCTCCACCGGTATCTTGTCTGCAACACCAGAGCTGCTGCCTCACCGATCAAATTGGCTCGCGACAATCATCGCCAGCGCAAAAATGGCCGCCCAAGCGAGGATCATCTTCAACGTCGAGCCAAGTGGCGGCCGGCGGGCAATCAGCGCCGAGAGCGGCAGCAAAAGCATCAGCGCCAGCAGTGCTGCCTGCGCGCCGCTCACAGTTCAAACTCGAGCCCGTCATAGCCCGGCTCCACGCCCAGCGGCAGTTCGGCCCGTAACGTGCGATAATCCATCGACTGGTCCATATGGGTCAAAGCCGCACGACCGGGCGCCAGTTCCGCCAACCAGCCCAGCGCCTGTGCCAGATCGGGGTGCGTCGGATGCGGTCGCCGCCGAAGCGCATCGACGATCCACACGTCCAGGCCGTAATACAGCGCCTTCATCTCCACCGTCATGCCACTGATATCAGTGGCATATCCAATCGACTTTCCGCCAGCTTCGAAGCGCAATCCGGCAGAGGTGATTGCACCATGTGGCTGGTCGACAACGCGCACCTTTATCGGTCCAACCTGCAGCGCATCGGGCAAGTCATTCATGTGCACCGTCGACGGGTAGCCGTGGCGCCCCTCGAAAACGTACCCAAACATGCTCTCGAGCCGCGCCCGCGTGGCCGGCCTCGCGTAACCGGCCACCGGGCGTCCAAGCAGATGGTACACCTGCCGCAGATCATCGATGCCGAAGACGTGATCCGCATGCTCATGGGTCCAGATGACGGCGTCGAGCACGCCGACATTGGCGGCGAGCAACTGCGCGCGCATGTCGGGGCCTGTGTCGACCAGGATCCGCGTGCCTTCATGCTCCACGAGGATCGAGACGCGCGTTCTACGATTGCGTGGCTCCGTGGGATCGCAATCGCCCCAGTCATTCCCGATCCGCGGCACGCCCGATGAGGTGCCGCAACCGAGGATGCGCACCTTCATGCAAGCGTCTTGGAGAAGAGATCGTGGAAGTTTCGGGCAGTGACCTCCTGCAATGTCACGCGATCGTCGCCGCGCAGGTCGGCGAGAAAGGCAGCGGTATCCGCAACGAACGCTGGTTCGCCGGTCTTCCCGCGATGCGGCACCGGCGCCAGAAACGGCGCATCTGTCTCGATCAGCAGCCGGTCGAGCGGCAGCCGAGCAGCGGTTTCCTGCAGCTCCTTCGCGCTCTTGAAGGTGACGATGCCGGAAATCGAAATGTAGAAGCCGAGGTCAAGCGCGATATCCGCAAAGGCCCCGCTTCCGGTGAAGCAGTGGATGACCCCCGCGAAGGCCCCCTTCCCCAGCTCGTCCCGAAGGATCGCGGCCGTATCCTCTTCCGCATTCCGTGTATGCACGATGATCGGCACCTTCGCCTCACGCGCGGCGGCGATATGCGCGCGGAAGCTCGCCTGCTGTCGCTCGCGGTCCGAATGATCGTAATAATAGTCGAGGCCGCTCTCGCCGATTCCGACAATGCGGGGGTGCGCCGCCCGTTCGACGAGCTTCGCGGTATCGACATGCGGATGCTCGTCCGCCTCGTGAGGGTGGATGCCGACCGTCGCCCACACGTCCGGTTCACGCTCCGCCGTCGCGAGAACGTCGTCCCACTCGCTCTCGCGAGTGGCTATATTCAGCATTGCGGTCACCCCGCGGGCACGTGCCCGTTCAAGCACCGCCTGCTGTTCTTCCGCCAGGCCTTTGTAGTTTAGGTGACAGTGGCTGTCGGCAAGCATCAGGCCGCCTCCACCGGAGGCTCGAGCCGCGGGAAGGCGGGCGTAGGTGGCGCTAGCGTTCCGCCGCTCGCAGCCCGCCGCTCATACCATCCATCGTCGTCGACAGCCGCGTGATCCCGCTCGTCCGGCGCAACGCCAAGCTGGTCGAGGATCGCGCCGGCGCCGTTCGGCACTACCGGCAGGATTGCGATTGCAAGGATGCGGATCGCGCGCACCAGCGTCCGCAGCACCGCATTCATCCGCTCTGGATCAGTCTTGCGCAGCGTCCAGGGCGCCTGCGCATCGATATATTGGTTGCAAGCAAACACCCCGCGCAACCACGCCTCGATGCCTTGGCTCAGCATCAGGTCGTCGAACGCAGTCTTGAGGCCCGCCGCTGCGACGATCACTTCCTCGATCAACAGCGCGTCCGCCCCATCCGCCCGGCCAGCATCCGGCAAGGTGCCAAGATTCTTGGCGATGAACGACAGCGTGCGCTGCGCCAGATTGCCGAACGAATTGGCAAGCTCAGCATTCACCCGCGTGACGATCGCTTCGGCCGAGTAGCTGCCGTCCTGCCCGAAACTCACTTCGCGCAGCAGAAAATAGCGCAGCGCGTCGACACCAAATGCCCGGGCCAGATCACCCGGATCGACGACATTCCCGAGGCTCTTCGACATCTTCTCCCCGCGATGGAGCAGGAAGCCGTGGCCGAAGACGGACTTGGGCAGGGCAATACCAGCCGACATCAGGAAGGCCGGCCAATAGACGGCGTGGAAGCGCACGATGTCCTTGCCGATGAGGTGCAGATCGGCTGGCCAGTATTTCTGTTCGCCATCGGGATAGCCCGCGCCAGTCAGATAATTGGTCAGCGCGTCGACCCACACGTACATCACGTGCCCGGGGCTACCCGGAACCGGCACCCCCCAGTCGAAGCTGGTGCGAGACACGGACAGGTCCGAAAGCCCCCCTTCCACGAAGCGCATGATCTCGTTTCGCCGCGATTCCGGGCGAATGAAGTCCGGGTTTGCGGCATACAGATCAAGCAGCGGCTGCTGGTACTTCGAAAGGCGAAAGAACCATGTCTCTTCCGCGGTCCACGTCACTGGCGTGCCCTGAGGGGACAGCTTCTGCCCCCCTTCCCCGTCGACCAGTTCCTTCTCATCATAGAAGGCTTCGTCGCGAACCGAATACCATCCCTCGTAGCGATCGAGGTACAGGTCGCCGGCTGCCTCCATCGCCTTCCAGATCGCCTGGCTGGCGGCATAATGATCAGGGTCAGTCGTACGGATGAAGCGATCGTAGGAGATGTTAAGCTCGTCGCACATGCCGCGGAATAAAGACGACATTTCCGCTGCGAGGTCCGCCACCGCAACGCCTTGATCGCGCGCAGTCTGCACCATCTTCAGGCCATGTTCGTCAGTCCCAGTCTGGAAGCGGACATCACGCCCAGCCTGACGCTGAAAGCGGGCAATCGCGTCGGCGGCGATCGCTTCATAGGCGTGGCCGATGTGCGGCTTGCCATTGGGATAGGAGATTGCGGTGGTGATATAGAACGGCTCGGCCATAGCCTTGAGCCTCTACTCGCGCGCGAGCCGCGCGACCACCCCCGCCAGTTCAAACACCGTGCTTGCCGGATCTAGCGACAAGGCGCGTGCGCTCGCTGCCAGAGCCCGGCTCTCTTCATAAGCATCCAGCGCGGTGCGGAGTGCCTCGCCGGCACGAAACGGCGCCTGCTCCGCGACGAAGGTTGGCACGCGATCAAGGAAAGCCTCGTAGCGCGCCTGCGCAGCCTTGGGGGACAGGGCGCGCATCAGCCGCACCCGCTCCTGATTTGTCCGGTCGCCGTCTCGTGCGATCAAGCCCAGCGCCGCATCGAGCCTGCCGAGTTCCAGCCCGGCAAACCGTAGCGCGCGCCCGGGCGAACCGCCGCCCGAGCGCACCAGCGCCTCGCGCTCCTCATCGCTGGCGTCCGGGATCAGATCGCCAAGTGCGGCAAGCATTTCCTCACCGTTCAGCGGCTCGAATCGCAGCAAGCGGCATCGCGAACGGATCGTCGGCAGCAGCCGTCCCGGCGCATGGCTGATCAGTAGGAAGACCGTCCCTTCCGGCGGCTCCTCCAGGTTCTTGAGCAGCGCATTGGCGCCCGCGCGCTCCAGGTCGTCGACTGCGTCGATCAAGACGACGCGCCGCGGCCCCAGAGAGGGCGTCGTGGCGAACATCGGCTGGAGCGTCCGCACCTGCGCGATCGTGATGCTCCGCGCGAGGTCGCCGTCCGGCTTCCCATCCTTCGGCAGTCGTTCGAGAACGCGGTAGTCGGGATGCGATCCCGCCTCGATCAGCGCACGGGTCCGATCTCCTGTCGCGTCTCCAGCAGCTCGGGCAAGCAGCGACGCCGCCGCGTCGCGTGCGTAGGTTGCCTTGCCGATCCCGGGCGGCCCTGCGAACAGCCATGCATGGTGCAGATGTCCGCCGCTTACGGCCGCTTCGAACGCGGCGTGGGCGGCGCCATTGCCGCGCAGGCGCGTCATGGCAGCAGATCGGCCAGTCCGGCCAGCAGATCCGCCGTTACGTCTGCCGCAGGCTTCGCCGCATCCACGATCCGGAACCGCTCCGGCTCGCCCGCCGCCAGCGACCGGAAGGCGCGCGCCACGTCTGCGTGGAAATCAGGCCCACGCAACGCGAAGCGATCCGCCAGCCCGCCATCTCGCAATGCCGCCCGGCGTGCGCCCTCTTCGACTGGCAATTCGAGAACGAAGGTGCGGTCCGGCAGAAGTCCGTTCGTGCCGAATGCGTGCAGAGCCATAATCGCCGTGTCGTCGATCCCACCAGCAAGACCTTGGTAAGCGCGAGTGGAATCGACGAACCGGTCGGTGATCACCCAGGTACCTGCCTCGACGGCTGGCCGGATCACCTTCTCGACATGGTCGGCACGCGCGGCTGCGAACAGCAGTGTCTCGGTCCGCGGGCTCCAGCGCGCAACGTCGCCCTGCATCAGTAGGCCGCGGATCGCCTCAGCGCCCTCGCTGCCGCCGGGCTCCCGCGTAACGTGCGCCGGGATGCCACGCGCTTCCAGTGCGGCCGCGAGTGCGCGGACCTGCGTCGACTTGCCGGCCCCCTCGCCCCCCTCGAGCGAGAGGAAACGTCCGGTCATCCGAACAGCCCGGTCAGCCCCGCCCAGGCGCGACCGAAGAAGCCTGCTTCCGCCACGTCCTTGTCGGCGACCAGCGGCAGCGTCTGCTCGGGCAGGCCCGGCGAGGTGACAACGAGGTTTGCGATATGCGCGCCGGCCTTGATCGGCGCCTTGATCGGGCCTTCGTACACGACCTTCGCGGTCATCGCCGGCACCGCGCCCGACGGGAGGGCGACTTTCAGGTCGCGCGGCGCAACCAGCCCGACGGTGGACGAATCGCCAAGCTGCACGTCGGCATCGCTCACCTTGCGGCCCTGCTTCACGATCGGCTTCGCCTGCCAGGCCCGGAAGCCCCAGTCCATGAAGCGGACGGATTCGGAAATGCGCTGGTTGAAGCTGGTGAGGCCTGCCAGCACCATTACGATCCGGCGGCCATTCTGCTCTGCCGACCCGGTGAAGCCATAGCCGGCCTCTTCTGTGTGACCGGTCTTCAGCCCGTCCGCACCCGCCACACGACCAAGCAGCGGATCGCGGTTCGCCTGGGTGATCGCCGAACCCGAGCCCAGCGTCTTGCCCCAGGTGAATTCGCGGCGCGAGTAGAATTGCTTGTAGAGCTTGGGATGCTCTTCGATCGTCGCGGCCGCCAGCTTCGCCAGATCCCGCGCGGTGACATAGGTGACGCCGTTGTCAGGCCATCCGTTCGACGTGCCGAAGTGGCTGTTGGTCAGGCCGAGCTTGCGCGCCGCCTCGTTCATCCGCTGAACGAAGGCTTCCTCCGTCCCCGAAATGCCTTCCGCCAGCACCACGCAGGCATCGTTGCCCGACAGCGTCACAATCCCGTTAAGCAGGTTCTCGACCGACACCCGCTCGCCCGGCGACAGGAA
Organism: Sphingomonas sp. 179-A 2A2 NHS; assembly: GCF_045371305.1. Taxonomy (NCBI): domain Bacteria; kingdom Pseudomonadati; phylum Pseudomonadota; class Alphaproteobacteria; order Sphingomonadales; family Sphingomonadaceae; genus Sphingomonas; species Sphingomonas sp. 179-A 2A2 NHS. The sequence continues at coordinate 69,623 of NZ_JBIQDE010000003.1, forward strand.
CATGGTCGATCCCGCTGCCGGCCCGTGCCAGCGCTTCCACGTCTCGGGACGAACCTCGAACTCCTGGTTCAGCTTCAGCTCGCCGCGCTTGATCATGTCGAATGCGACATAAGCCGTCATCATCTTCGCCATCGAAGCGGGCGGCATGCGACGATCTGCATCCTTGGCGTACAACACCGCGCCGGAGGAGAGATCCTCCATGAACGCGACCGGAGCCGTCGTCTGGAACTGCGGCGCCGAGGCAGCCGACGGGTAAGCGACCGACACGGCGATCGCCGGAAGCGCGAGGAAGGACAGGATTTTGGTCATGGACGCTCTACTCGGGGCTCCGGAAGGAAGGTTCAGGGCTGGACGATGATCGTTGCGTCGCCATAGCCGCGCCGCGCGGCCTCGTCACGCGCGCGTTGCGCCGATGACGCGTCGGAAAACGGGCCAAGGCGTACACGGTGCAAGCCGCCGTTGCTCTCCACTCTGCCGTCGAACCTTGCGGCCAGCGCACGTGCCCGATCTTCGCTAGAAAACGCCGCGACTTGGACGAGGTAGGCGCCGCTCTTCGGCGATGCCGCAGCCGCAACCGGTGGCCGCGGCGTTGCGGCTGCCCGCCGCAGCGTAGGAGATGCCGTCTCTCGCATCGTCGATCGCGGTAACTGAATACGCAGGGCGGCCAGCAGTGCCGGAGGCGCGGAAAGCCGCGAGGCAGCTGGCCGGCTACTCGCCAGCGCCGCGGCATCGGCCGCGCTCGCATTCACGCCGCGCACTCGAACCGGCGCCATCGGTTGGCCATTCATCCCCAGGAGCGCCGCTGCCCCCCGGGACAGATCAATCTCGCGGTCGGCACGGCTTGGCCCGCGATCGTTGATGAGCACCAGGATCGTGCGGCCGCTATCCAGCGCCGTCAATTCCGCGTGCGAACCCAAGGGTAGCGTCCGGTGTGCCGCCGTGATGGCATCGGGAACAAACGGCGCGCCGCTTGCCGTCGACGCACCTTCCAGCTCCTCGCCGTACCAGCTGGCGTAACCCACCTGATCATAGCGCGCCGCGCCCATGCCTGACGTACCCGACGGCCCCTCCCGCGCCCCTGCTTCGGGCGGCAACGGAACGGCGTAGCCCCGCTCGGCAGGAGCGGAGGTGATGGGAGGCCTCGGAACCTCGCTGCCGCCGCTACAGCCAGCGAGCAGCAGCGCCACAAGGCTAAGCGCGCTAGCGCTCGACCGCATCGGCCAGCAATCCCACCGACAGCGCATAGAAGTTCGAGCAGTTGTAATCGAGGATCACCCGGTAATTGCCGGTCAGCAAATACGCGGTTGCGCCCGGCCCGTCCGGCTCCATCAGCGTCGCAAGCACGTTGTCGCCCGGCCAGCGGCTACCTTGGGGCACGATCCCCAACGCCCGCCACTCGGCCATGGTCCGCCATGTGCTGTGCCGCTCGAACACACGCGGGCAGCGGGGCGAGACCAGACGATTGCGCTGGCTGCTGCGATCGAAACCCGCGGGAACGGTCACCGCGATCCCCCAAGGTTCACCTGGACGCCAGCCGGCGTTGACGAAGTAATTCCCGATCGAGGCCAGCGTGTCAGCCTCGCTGTTCCAGATGTCTGCCTTCCCGTCGCCGTCGCCGTCACGGGCGAGGCGCAGGTAGATCGACGGCAGAAACTGCGGATTACCCGTTGCGCCCGCCCAGCTGCCAACCAAGGTCGAGCGCGGGATCCCACGCTCCAGGATCTTCAGTGTCGCGATGAACTCGCCGGCGAACAGGCTGCGGCGGCGTCCCTCATAAGCGAGCGTCGCCAGGCTGCGCAGCAAGTCGAAGTTGCCCTTATAGCCGCCGTAGTTGGTCTCGTGCCCCCAGATCGCCACCATGATCGATTCGGGAACGCCGGTCTCGGCCTCCACGCGCGCCAGTCTTGCACGATTAGCTGCGTAAGCGGTGCGCCCCCGGCTGATCCTTGCCGCATCGACATGCCGCGCCTTGTATGGCGCGAACGGCGGCGACGCCGTTGATCCTGGATTGCCCGGCTGCTGGCGATCGAGATCGACAACACGCTGGCTGAACGTCAGCGTCGGCAGCACCGCGTCTACCGTTGCCGGCCGCACGCCCTCGCGCAGCGCCTGCGCACGCAATTCACGCAGGTAGGCCTGGAACCCAGCTTCGTCCTGCGCATGGGCCGATCCTGCAGCGGTGAACGCCAGGCCGATGGCGATGCCGAGACGAAGACGATGAAAGATGGAATGAAAGCGCTTCACCTCGCCTGTGTGACACAGCCCGCCGCATGGCGGAACCGCCAATCATCGACAGGCTTGCACGCATCGCCGCAGCACGCCACAGGGCGATACGAAACGTGGAAGTGTGGCCGAGTGGTTTAAGGCACTGGTCTTGAAAACCAGCGACGGTGCAAGCCGTCCGTGGGTTCGAATCCCACCGCTTCCGCCACCTCAAGCGCGGTCGTGCAATGCTCCGCTCGACAGCGCTTGCGTGCCGTCACTCGCCATTCTCAGCGAGCTGCATCATCAGCGCGATCAGGTCTCGCGATGCGAAGACTGATCCGCGTCCCGCAGCGACGGCGAGCACCGGCTCCAACTGTCCCTCCACGAGACCCGCCGGTCCCCAATAGGCCATCGACCAGTTACCGAACCGGCGCCGGCTCATCGCCTCGGTCTCGATCACCGTCACATCGCCATGACGATCGTCGCGCCTGATACTCGCCATCAGCTCGTCCACTGCCGTGGCCGGTCCTTCCAGCACCTGCGCGAAGTGCGTCTCGGTGAACATCAGCGCGCCCGTTACGCTCAGCAGCCGATTTCGCTCCCGGGCTACCCGCACGATATCCACGACCTTCCATTCGTCGCGGGGAAAGTCGATAAAACTGCGGCTGACGTACAGCAGGGAGACGAGGACCATAGCCTCTTGTTATCCCAACCGATAAACGAGGCCATAGCGATGTACCACGGCGGTCGCCGCCGAGCGGTGAACAAATTGCACAGTTCGATTTTATTTGGGACCCGAAACGACAGGCAGATCGTTGGCTATCGTCAGGAATTCCAGAATGAGCCAAGTTCATCCGGTGCGGGCACTCGCGCCGCTCGCTGCCAAGCTGCGCACGCTTTACGGACTGAGTGTGGCAGACGGCGAACTGATTGCAGGCCTCCCGTGTGCGGAGCGCGCGGTGCAGGCAGGTTCCTATCTGGTTCGGCAAGGTGAACGGCACGCATCGGTTCTCGTGCTGCTCGGCGGTTATGTTCAACGGCACAAAATCGTCAGATCAGGCGGCCGCCAGATCGTTGCGGTGCACCTTCCTGGCGATCTGCTGAATTTTCCGCGCCTGCCACCAGAGAAGGCGAAGGAGAACATCCAGGCGTTGACAGCAACGAAAGTGGCGGAAATCCCGCTGCCGGCAATGATCGCTCTGCTGAAAGGATCTCCGTCCATCCTTGAGGCGCTGGCGCTCGATCAAGTTGCGGAAGGAGCGATTTCGCAGGAGTGGATCGTCAACCTGGGCCGGCGGGATGCGCTTACCCGCACGGCTCACCTGCTGTGTGAACTTGGGCTTCGCCAAGCGACCAAGGGACTTGGAGACCGATCGCGCTTTCCCATGCCCTTCACGCAGGAGCAGCTGGGCGATATTCTCGGTCTCACCTCAGTCCACATCAATCGCACGCTCAGGTCCATGGCTGCCCAGGGACTCATCGAATATGGCGACGGCTGGGTGACGATTGCCGATCTACGTCGGCTGGAACAGGCGGGCGACTTCGACGGCACGTACCTCAATTTGGAGTCGGCCATCGCGGATGTCGGCCAGGCGATTGGCCAGCGCTTCACCGCGGAGGAGATCGGCGCGAAGCCATCAGAGGATGACGCGCATCACCTGATGCCCGCACGAACACGCCAAGAAGTCGGCCGCTGAGACCAAGATGGTCGTGGATGGTATTATGAGGCCGATCAACCTCAGCTAGCTGCGGCCGGATGTCGACGGCGCTCTCAAGCTTCGTTGATCGCCTTCGCCGACGACAGATCGTCAACGCTCAGCACTTCGAGGAACTCCAGTCCCGCAATCCCGTCCGAAGACCAGCGCACGAACCCCCGCCGATCATGCCCCGGCGTCACCTGGATCTTGACCGACAGACCCGGATAGAAGCGGCCATCGTGAACCACTTTCGCGCCGCGTTGGGAAAGGTCTCGAAGCCGTACGACCTGGATGCCGAACTCGCTCATTGCAACCGCTGGCTTGTCCACCGGAAGGCGCAGCGATCGCCGACGCGAATGCCGTCGCTCCTCGTTCAAGCGGTTCAAAAGCGCGAGGCTGTCGATGGGGGTGATCAGCTTCAACCCCGCCCAGTCCGAATCCCGCCACACGACATTGCCCGTTAGCGTACAGTTCTCGGACAGATCGACCGTGACTTCGTCGCCTAGCCTCAACGGCAGGCGTGCAGAGATCATCATGCCACCGTCAGAGATATTCAGCACGCGGCCGAAACCCTGATTGCCCCCGCATGTCATCCGGGCGATGAAGAAGACGGTGACATGTCGGCTTCCACCTCGCCGATCAGGCTTATCATCAGCTACCGGCGGCGCCGGCTGCGGATCGATGAAGTGGTGATCATGCAGGTTCATTGATACCATCCTCATCCTGAAGTGAATTGCTCAGAGGCGGAGGTGGAGTTTAGTCCTTAACGAAACATTAATATCTTGTACTTGCAGATTTATTAACCATCAATAATCTCACTGAAATCCTCTGGGCCAAACCGCCGAGGCAGTGGCCCATTCAGCGCCTCAGAAACGGCTCTAGGTCGCCCCCGGAGGGGGTTCAGCGTTATATTGTTCAAGATCGAGATCTCAGCGGCGGCCCGAACACCGACCATCCGGTCTTCGCCCCGAGCTTTTCGAGCGCGTGAACTCCCAGGATCGAGTTTCCGTTCTGATCGAGGTTCGGAGACCAAACCGCGATCGACGCATGCTCCGAGGCGATGGCAAGGATCCCGCCCCCGACCCCGCTTTTCGCCGGCAGGCCCACGCGCACCGCAAAGTCGCCGGACCCGTCATAATGCCCGCAAGTCATCATCAGCGCGAGTACCTTGCGCATGCGCCGCGCCCGCTCCGCCTCGGCCTCATCGGTTTCGCTTAAGCGAGTGCGGGTGAGAAAGCGTCCGGCCAAGGCCAAGCCTGTGCAATCGACCGAAATGGCGCACTGCTTGGCATAGGCTTCCATGATCTCGTCAATCGGCGCTTCGACGTTCCCGTGATGCTTCATGAAGCTCAACATGGCGCGATTAAGATCGCCGCCTTCGTTCATCACGTCATCATTGAGGCTAAGCGGATGCTCGCCGATCTGCTCGCGCACGAAGTTGATGACCGTATCTGATCCGCCGCAGTCGGTGACCAGCATGTCCACGACGACCAATGCGCCGGCGTTGATGAAGGGGTTGCGCGGAATGCCTTTAGTGCGCTCAAGATCGATGACAGAATTGAACGGATCACCAGACGGCTCGCGGCCTACCCGCTCGAAGATGCGATCGCCGCGGCTACACAGGGCAAGTTCCAGCGCGAGCACCTTGGAAATGCTCTGGATCGGAAAGGCGACATCGGCGGCGCCGGCGGTGAACACATCCTCGGCGATCGCAACGGCCATACCGAACTGGCCAGGTGTGAGCCCCTCTCTCTTTGCATCTGCCGCAGCTTCCAGCTGCGCTGCATCTTCTTCAATTTCTCGGGCGATTTCGTTGACGATGATCTGTAGGTCCATCGCTGCCAAACGTACTAGATCGGGGACGGGTACCGTCAGCCGATCAGCGCCGCGTGCCGCGCCCTCTCTCGGCTCAATGCCGCGACGAAGTCCGGATCGGCCCGCAGGCGGCGCATCACCATCACGATCTCGCGCCGATTCACTTCCGTGGCACCGAGACGTAGCGCTAGGACGCGGCGATCTTGCGGCACATCGTAATGGGGAAAACTGCGCGGCTGGAACCAGCGCCGCTGCATGCCGACCGCGTCCGCCATGCCATGCAGTTCATCGAACGTATCCGCGATCATGTGGCACATCAAATGCCCACGGAAGGGAATGAAGGCCGTGTCGACGTAAACCGCCATTCGGCCTATGTAGGATGCGGCTTAGCGCTCGGCTAGCTGATCTAACGACGTCTGGCTCAGCGGCCGCTGGAACTTGCAGCCGGCGGTATAATCGTCAGCCCACATCACGTCGGCAGCAACGGGCCCGATTTCGGGCAGCGTCAGCCAGATCGTGGAGCCTTTGCGGAGCGCAGAATAGCTTTGGATGCGCACGCTGTGGAGCGAGATGTCCACCACCTTGCACAGGGTCCGGCCAATGCTGGCGTCAAACGAAACCGGCGCACGCGGGCTGCGGCGCCGGCCGTTTGTCTCTGCAGGTTCGAATTCCGCCGCGAACATGCTGAATGCTACGTTCGCGATGGTTAACCTTCAATTACTTGCGGAGCGTGAGACCACCGCCGAAACGCTTGTTGAAGCGTGCAACCTGGCCGCCCGCATCGAGCATCTGGCCCTTGCCGCCGGTCCATGCCGGGTGCGCCAGCGGATCGATCTCGAGCGTCATCGTGTCGCCTTCCTTGCCCCAGGTGGAGCGAGTTTCGTACACGGTGCCGTCGGTCATCTGCACCTTGATCATGTGGTAGTCGGGGTGGATATCGGTCTTCACGTCTAGTCTCCGAAATGGCTGGTTCCGACCAGCCTGAAAGGAAGCGGCGCGCGTAGCAGAGCATCTGCCGCGAGGCAACGATCAGCGAAGCTTGCGCCAGCGATTGAGCGCCACCAGCGACCAGATCGCTTCTACGACGCCGAACGGCCAGGCGCCCTGCAAAAATCCGTAGGCGGAGCCCAGCATACAGGACAGCGCAAAACCCAGCACCCACGAAGGGGAGCGGTCTTCCATCGCATAGCAGATCAGCATCAGGCTGACCGCGACGAGGCCGAAGAGGGTGAGGCTATCCATCAACTGGCGCTCGCCTCACCCTTCGTTCGTCATCTTGCTCGACGCCCCGCATGCCTCGGCGCCGTCAAGGCAATCACGCGCTCGGCGGATCCGCAATCATGGCGGTGAACTCGCATTCCGCAGCGAGTTCCCCGTCGATCATCGCCTTGCCGGCAAACTTGCAGACCCGCGCACGCTTCTGGACGAAGGAGACCTCCAGCGTCAGCAGCACGCCCGGCTCTACCGGCTTCCGAAATTTCACGCCGTCGATCGACATGAAATAGACGAGCTTGCCGGTGCCAGCGAGGCCGAGGCTTTCGACCGCCAGAACGCCGGCGGCCTGCGCCAGCGCTTCGACGATCAGCACGCCCGGCATGATCGGGCGTCCAGGGAAATGTCCCTGGAAGAACTGCTCGTTGATCGTCACAGCCTTGATGGCGGTGATCGATTCATCGGGCACCAGCCGCTCCACTCGGTCGACGAGCAGCATCGGGTAACGGTGCGGCAGCGCCGCCATCACCCGCGTCACATCAAACGGGCCGAGGATGTTGGCGGCAGTCGGCGTCTCGCTCATCGCGGATCAGCGGCCCTGCGGCTGCTTGCGCTGGTTGGACGGCGTCGCGGCCGGCTGCGCCGCAGGCGCCGCAGCAGCAGCCTGCTGGCCCTGGCCACCCGGCTGCCAGTTCGCCGGCGGAGTAATGCTGACGCTGGGAACAAGACGGTCGAGCTCGGTGGTGATCGCCGGGGTGATGTCAGCCGCCGGCTGGGCGTAGATCGCCGCATCCGGACGAAGCAGCAGCGTCACGTTGCGTGCACGAACCGCTGCCTGAACCGCGTCCGACAGCTTGGCGCTGATCTGCTCGATCGCATATGCCTCCGCGCGCTGCGCCGGCTGGGTCAGGCGCGAGAGCTCCTGCTGTGCTGCCTGCTGCTTGGTCTGGATCGCCTGCAGCTGCGGACGCAGCGATGCCTCCGTAGCGCCCGGTGCCTGCGACGCGGTCTGCGCAGCGGTGATCAGCGGGCGAAGCTCTGCCTCGATCGCCGTGCGACGGGCGGTCGCCTGGTCGATCTGCGCCTTGTACGTGGTCTGGATCTGTGCACGCGCGGCCGTCCACGCCTTGGAATTGGCGATCGCCTGCTCCGGGTTCGCCACGGCGATTCCCGAAACTTGTGCGGTCGCATTGCCGGCAATCATGGTCGCCGGCGCGGCGAGTGCCGCCGCGATCAGCATGGTCTTGAACTTGGTCATCAGAACTGAGTCCCTACGTTGAAGGTAATAAGCTTGTCGTCGTCGCCCGGCTGCTGGATCAGTGCCTTGGCCACATCGATACGGAGAGGTCCGAACGGCGAAGTCCAGTTCACGCCGAAGCCGATCGAGAGCCGCGGCTTGGGCGAATCGCCGAGGAATCGCTCGAGGAACGGCTCCGAGCGGATCTGCGGCGTGTTCGGGATGATGCCGTTACATCCGCCGCTCGCGTCGGGAAGGCCGGCCGCGCAGGTCGTCGTCGTGAGTGCCCCCGTCGCGCCGACATAATAATACAGCGGCTGCCCGGCCGTATTGGTCTGCGGCAAGGGCAGTACGACCGTATTGCCCTGCGCGTCCACGGTTGTCGGGAAGTCCGCCGTCGGCAGCGGGCGCGTGATGTTGAACAAGCTGCCCGCCTGGACATAGACCGACGGCCGCAGGCCAAGCTCCCGCGCGCCGGAGCCGAGCGGAATCTCCAGCTCGAGCCGGCCCAGGTAATAAGCCTTGCCGCCCAAGGCGTCGTCGACGATGCGATTGCGATCGGTGACGAGGATCTGCTTACCGTTCGCATCTGTGGTGTACGGAATACGCTGCACACGCGGGCCGACGCCGCGAATGTCGAAGCCGCGGAACTGCGGCTCGCCGAGGTAGAAGCGGTCGGTAATTCGCACCGGATCGATGCCCGGCCCCGGGCTGTCTTCCAGCGCATGGATGTAGCCACCCTCGGCCTGCACCGACAGGACGAAGCCGCCGCCGATACCCCAGTATTTGGCGCCGTCCGCCCGGCTGCGAATATACTTCACGTCCCCGCCCAGACCAGCGAAGTCCTGGCTCAGGCTGAAGCGCTGCCCGCGGGTCGGCCGCAAGCGGCTGTTGAGGCTGTCATAGATCAGCGAATAGCCGACCGACGAGGTTACGCGATTGCCCAGAGCGTCACAGAGATAGCGGCCTGCGAGCAGATAATCGCACTTGCCGTCGCGGAAGAACTGGTTCCGATCGAGCCCGACTTCATCGTACGAAAGGCCATAGCGGCCCGACAGCGTCCAATATTCCGTCAGCGGCACGCCGGCGCGGATCTGGAACCCGGTCGACACCTGGCTGTACGTCGTCTGGCGATCGTTGCCGACGAAGTTGAACGCGTTGAAGTCGCGACGGAACACGTCGACGCCAACGGCGATGTTCTTGTCGAACAGATACGGCTCGGTGAAGCCCGCCTCGATCGACTTGGAATAGCTCGAATAGTTCACGCCGAGCCGCAGTTCCTGGCCCTTGCCGCGGAAATTCCGCTGCGTGATATTGAACTGGACGATGAACCGCTCGAGGCTGGAGAAGCCCGCGGACAGCTGCAGTTCGCCCGTCGCCTTCTCTTCGACGTTCGCGCCCAGGATGACGCGATCGGGGGTCGAACCCGGCGTCTGCTTGATCTCGAACTTGTCCTGGAAATAGCCCAGGCTGTTGATGCGATCCTGCGAGCGCTTCACCTGGAAGCTGTTGAACGCATCGCCCTCGGCAAGACGAATCTCGCGGCGGATCACCTTGTCCTGCGTCTGGGTGTTGCCGGTCACCTCGATCCGCTCGACGTACGTCCGCTTGGCCTCGCCGATGTGGAAGTTGATCGACATCGTCAGCGCGTCCTTGTCGCGCTGGAACTCGGGGCTCACCTCGGTGAAGGCATAGCCGAACAGGCCGGCCGTCTGGCTCAGGCTGTCGACCGTGTCTTCAACCAGCTTGGCGTTGTACCAGTCGCCCTTCTTGACGGCGAGCGTCTTGGCCAGCGCCTTGTCGTCGAAGTCGCGGATGTCGCTGTCGACGGTAACGTCGCCAAACTTGTAGCGCGGGCCTTCCTCCACCACGTAGGTGATGATGAAGTCCTTCTTGTCCGGGGTTAGCTCGGCCACCGCGCTCGTCACGCGGAAATCGGCATAGCCTTCGGTCAGGTAGAACTGCCGCAGCTTCTGCTGGTCATACGCCAGGCGATCCTGGTCATAGGTCGTGTTCGACGAAAGCAGGCGGAAGAGACGCGCCTGCTTGGTTGCCATCTGCTCGCGCAGCTTGTCGTCGTCGAACACCTCGTTGCCGATGATGTTGATCTGGCGGACCTTGGACTTGGGCCCTTCGCTGATCTCGAACACCACGTCGACGCGGTTCTGGTCGAGCGCGACCATCTTCGGGTCGACGCTGGCGCCGAACCGGCCCTGGCGGCGATACAGTTCGATGATCCGGGCGACGTCCTGCCGCACCGCGGAGCGGGTGAACACCTGCCGCGGCTTGAGCTTGATCTCCTTCGTGATCTTGTCGTCCTTCAGGCGCTTGTTGCCCTCCAGAATCACGCGGTTGATGATCGGGTTCTCACGCACCCGAAGGATGATGTCGCCGGTCTCTGCGCCGGCGACGGTCACGTCGGCGAACAGGTCGCTCGCGTAGAGGTCCTTGATCGCCTGATCGAGCGTCTCGTTCGAATAGGGCTGGCCGACACGCAGCTTGGTGTAGCTGAGCGCGGTCTCCGGCTCGACGCGCTGCGATCCCTCGACGCGCAGGCTGCGGATCACGCGGTTTTCCGGAGTCGCGGCGGCAGGCGCAGTCGCTTGCGCGGTCGGAGTCACGGTAGCAGCCGGCTGGGCCGCAGCCGCCTCCTGCGCAGCGGCGGTCACCGGCACACCGGCCAGCATCGTGCAGCCAAGCAGCAAGGCGACCGAGCGCGGACGGACAAACGAAGTGTTCAAAACAGTCACCAAAGCCACCCCGGTAAGCCCAAACAAGCCCCTTCGCGCGCCCTGCCCTTGAATCGTCAACCGATCAAGCTTGCGAGGCTGCGCCAAAGGCCGAAATTCCCAAGATCATTGAAGGTCACGAGCAGCATCAACGCCAGGATCGCGGCCAATCCGCCGCGGAACGCCCATTCCTGCGCCTCCGGGCCGACGGGCCGGCGTCGCACTGCCTCAATCGCATAGAAAAGCAAGTGCCCGCCATCCAGCATCGGAACTGGCAGCAAGTTGATGAACCCCAGATTGATGGAAACCAGCGCGATCAGGAACACGAAGGCGTCCACGCCCAGAGTGATCTGTTCGCCGGAGACCTTGGCGATCGACAGGGGCCCGCCCAGTTCCTTTACGGAACGACGGCCCGTGATGATCTGCCCGATCGTCTCCACCATCATCGACAGAATGTCGCCGGTCCGCTTCACCGCCACGACAGGCGCTTCCAGCAGGCTCACGGGTTCCGTCACGCGTTCCACGCGCGCGATGCCCAACATGCCAACACGGTAGCGATTGCCGAACCGGTCGACCTGCTCGTCGATCCCGATCGTCACCGGCACCGTCATTGACTGGCCGCCGCGCACCAAACTCACTTCGGCGCGCTCGCCCGGATGGATCCGGGTATAGGCCAGCATGTCCTCGAAGATCTCGATCTCGCGATCGCCCAGCCGCGTGATGCGGTCACCCGCCTGCAGCCCGGCCTGCGCTGCGGCGCTACCTTCGACTACCATGCCCACCACCGGCGGCGTGCGCGTGTCGCCATAAGCGAAGGCGAAGCCCGCGAGGATCAGGATCGCGAGAACGAAGTTCACGATCGGGCCAGCGGCGACGATGACCGCGCGCTGCCACACCGATTTCGACTGGAAGGTCTTGTTGCGCTCCTCGGGCGGCAACGACAGCCATTCGGCCGATGGCTGGCTCACCGCGTTCATGTCGCCAGCGAAGCGCACGTAACCGCCCAGGGGCATCCAGCCGATCTTCCAGCGCGTGCCGCGCTTGTCCGTCCAGCCCGCGACTTCGCGGCCGAAGCCGATCGAAAACACGTCCGCTTTCACGCCGAACATCCGTCCGGCGAGATAATGGCCAAGCTCGTGCACGAACACGAGCGGTCCGATTACCAGGACGAAGGCGAGCAGCGTAAGCAGCAGGCCGGGAGTTTGGATCAAGCGACGCGTTCCTTCACACGCTCTTCCGCCAACGCCCGCGCTTCACGATCGATGTCCAGCACGGCATCGAGCGTTTCGGGAGCCGGTGGGTCATAGCGGTCCAGAATATCGCCGACGATTGCGGCAATTTCGAGGTAACAGGTTCGGCCGCCTAGGAAAGCTGCCACCGCCACTTCGTTCGCGGCATTGAGGATAGCCGGGTGCCCGCCACCTGCCTTCAGCGCCTCGCGCGCGAGGCGAAGCGCCGGAAAGCGCTCTTGATCGGGCGCTTCGAAGTCCAACCGACCGACCTTCACCAGGTCCAGACGCTCACCGGGAGTCGCCATTCGGTCAGGCCATGCCAACGCGCCCGCGATAGGCGTCCGCATGTCCGGCGTTCCGAGCTGCGCGATGACCGAGCCGTCGACATATTCCACCATCGAGTGGACCACCGACTGGCGATGCACCACGATCTCGATCTGGTCCGCCGTTACCGGGAACAAGTGGAATGCCTCGATCAGTTCAAGGCCCTTGTTCATCATCGTCGCCGAATCGACGGAGATCTTGGCCCCCATCGACCAATTGGGGTGCGCCATGGCCTGCGCCGGCGTGATGCCCCGCATCTCGGCGAGGCTGCTGTCGCGGAACGGACCGCCGCTCGCGGTCAGGATGATCCGGCTGACCCGCTCGGCAAGCCTGGCGTCCAAGCACTGAAAAATCGCGCTATGCTCGCTGTCCACCGGCAGCAGCGTCGCCGCATGGCGGGCAACCGCAGCTTTCATCACGTCGCCGGCCGAGACCAGCGCTTCCTTGTTGGCCAGCGCCAGCGTGCCGCCCTGCTCCACCGCAACCATGGCCGGCTTGAGACCGGCACAGCCGACGATCGCGGCAACGGTGACGTCGGCCGGCATCGCTGCCGCCTCGCACACCGCCTGCTCACCGCCAGAAGCCTCAATCCCCGTCCCCGCCAGCGCTTCACGCAGCGCCGGCAAGTAGCCTTCGTCCGCGACCACGGCGCGCTGGGCACGCGTGCGGATCGCGGCAGCTGCAAGGCGCGCCACGTCGCAATTCGCCGTCAGCGCGACGACGCGGAATTCCTCCGGCGATCGTTCGAGAAGGTCGAGCGTGGACGTACCGATCGAGCCGGTCGCGCCAAGAATGGTGACGCTTTTCATCGGTAGAGGTACGGCGCAACCACAAGCAGCGCGGCAACCGGCGCAACCGGAACGACGCCATCAAGCCGATCGAGCACGCCGCCATGTCCCGGCAGGATGTTGCCCGAGTCCTTCACGCCTGCCCGCCGCTTGAGCCAGCTTTCATACAAGTCGCCTCCTTGCGCCAGCACGGCCAGCAGCGGCGTCGCCAACGTCATACGCCAAGGCAGTCCATAGCGGACATGAAGCACAAGTGCGAGCGCGCTGGCCGCAGCAACGCCCCCGATCAGCCCGGCCCAGGTCTTGTTGGGCGACAGGCGCGGCGCCAGCTTCGGTCCGCCGATCGACCGCCCGGCAAAGAATGCGCCGATATCCGTCGCCCATACCAGCGACAGCGCCCAGAAGGCCCAGATCAGACCCTCATCCTGCCGCCGCAGGAACGTCAGCGCCAGTACCGGCAACCCGCAATACAGCACGCCGAGGCCAAGCGACGGCTTGCGCGTCACGGCACTGACGAAGAACCCCGCTCCCGCGAGAAGCCCCAGCGAGAAGAAGTCATGCACCTCGAGGACGAGCGATGCTGGCGCCATCACGGCCAGCGGCACGGACAGTGCATATTGCGCAAGACGCTTCTCGCGTGCGCTCACCTTCTGCAAATCCGACCATTCAGCCATCATGAACAGCGCAATTACGACCGCGAGCAACCAAAAGGCGACACCGCCGAACCATAATGCGCCACTTGCGACCGTGATCATCGCGACGCTGGCGATCATCCGAAGGCGCAAATTGGACGGCGTGCGGACCTTCGCGCCCGGCGTCGGGGCATCAGGCGCCGTCACAAGCCCCCGAACCGCCGTTGCCGCCCACCGAAGTTCGCCACCGCTGCGTCAAGGTCCGCCGCGCCGAAATCCGGCCACAGCGTATCCACAAACAGCAACTCGGCATAAGCCGCTTGCCACAACAGGAAATTCGACAGGCGATGCTCGCCCGACGTGCGGATCAACAGGTCGAGCGGTGGCATATCCCGCGTCTCGAGCTCTGCCTCGATCGCTGCCTCATCGATCTGTTCCGGTGGCAACCGCTCGGCGAGGCGGCGCGCCGCGCGCGCCAGTTCCGCCTGCGCACCGTAATTCAGGGCAATTGCCAGGATCGGGCCATCATTGCCCGCGCAGCGCGCAACAGCATCGTCGATCAGCGCCACCACGTCATTCGGGAAGCGGCGATAGTCGCCCAGGATCTTCAGCCGCACGTTCTCACGCACCAACTCGGCCAAGTCGCTGCGGATGAACAGCCGCAGCAGCCCCATCAGGTCCCCGATCTCCTCCTCTGGCCGACGCCAGTTTTCAGAGGAAAAGGCATAAATGGTCAGCGCCTCGATGCCGATGGCGCGCGCATGGCGAGTCACCCGCCGCACAGCCTCGACGCCAGCCTTATGGCCCGCCGCTCGCGGCAGCAGGCGCTTCTTCGCCCACCGCCCATTGCCGTCCACAATGATCGCGACGTGCCGCGGCAGCGTGGCGCTGCCGCTCGCCAGGGCGTGCGCCGTGCTCATGCCGCCACCCGAACAGGTCCGGCACTCCGCTCATGCAATCGGCACGAGTAGAACAGCAGTCGCCGCCCGCCGGTCACTTTCCGAGGATTTCCTTCTCCTTGGCCGCCGCTGCCAGGTCGATCTCGGCGATCGTCGCGTCGGTCAGCTTCTGCACTTCGGCCTCGTGGCGCTTGCGCTCGTCCTCGCCGAAAAGACCCTTCTTCTCGTCGGTCTTGAGGTTGTCCATGCCGTCACGGCGAACGTTGCGCACCGCGATCTTCGCGCGCTCCGAATAGGATCCGGCAAGCTTCGCGAGTTCCTTGCGACGCTCCTCTGTCAATTCCGGGATCGGCAGGCGCAGCGTCTGACCATCGTTGATCGGATTGAGACCAAGTCCTGCCGAACGGATCGCTTTCTCGACCGGACCGACGTTGCTCTTGTCCCAGACCTGCACGGACAGCATCCGAGGCTCCGGCACCGACACGGTCGCCACCTGGTTCAGTGGCATGTGCGAGCCATAAACTTCCACCGTCACCGGATCGAGCAGCGCGGTGGAGGCGCGCCCGGTCCGCAGACCTGCAAGATCGCTCTTCAGCGATTCGACCGCGCCGGCCATGCGGCGCTCAAGATCGGCCTTGTCGTAAGCGGCCATGTTTCAGTCTCCTGCTCGTTCCTGGACAATCGTCGACACGCCCGTCCCCGCCAGCACGGCAGCGAAATTGCCATGCTCCCGGATGTTGAACACGACGATCGGGATGTTCGAATCGCGGCACAGCGCCACCGCGCTCGCATCCATCACCTTCAGATTCTTCGACAGCACCGTGTCGTAGGATATTGTCTCGTAACGCTTTGCGTCTGGCACCTTCTTTGGATCCGCATCATAGATGCCATCGACGCTGGTGCCCTTGAACAACGCATCGCAGTTCATCTCGGCCGCCCGCAGCGCGGCGCCGCTATCGGTCGTGAAGAAGGGCGAACCCACACCAGCCGCGAAGATCACGACCCGATTCTTCTCCAGGTGGCGCACGGCGCGGCGCCGGATGAACGGCTCGCAAACGGACTGCATCGGAATGGCAGACTGAACCCGGGTATCGACGCCGATCTGCTCCAGCGCATTCTGTACCGCCAGCGCATTCATCACGGTCGCCAGCATGCCCATGTAGTCGGCAGTACCACGGTCGAAACCCTTGGCCGCCGCGGCCAGCCCGCGGAAGATGTTGCCGCCACCCACGACGACACAAAGCTCGTAGCCCTGCGCCTTCACGTCCGCGATCTCCTCGGCGACACGGGCAGTGACGGCCGGGTCGATCGCCAGCCCCCCCTCGCCCATGAGCACTTCGCCCGAGAGTTTCAGGAGGATACGGTTGTAGCGGCGGCTGGTCATGCTTCTCGATCGATGGCGGTAGGCGGCGCGGACCTTAGGCGGGGCACGTTATCCCCGCAACCGGGTACATCGGGTTGGTGCACGATTGAACCTACGCCAGTTCGTGACGTTGTTCATGATGTAGCAATGATGTGGTGACCAGCATCGACAAGCGATGATAGAGTTCGCGCAGGATAGGGGAGAGCGACGATGAAAAAGGCGATCCCGATCGCAGTCCTGCTGGGACTCGGTGCAGTTGCTCCCACGCTGGCGCAGACTGTCTATTCACAGCCGGGCAACGCGATCAAATCGTACGACCGACTCGAGCTGCAGCAGATCTACTTCCACCGACTCAACAGCCTGCGCGCCGAAGCGCTGGACCGGCAGGCTCATGACGGCGGCACGCTCAGCCCAGCAAGCCGCGCCTATCTCCAGGTCAAGCTCGACAAGATCAACGCGACCCGAGAGCGCGACGCGCGTCGAAATGATCTGATGTCGGTCGACGCTTTCAGCGTCGAGCGTCGTGGCAACGACTAAGGGAGGCGGGACGCCCCGACCCATGGCCAGGCCGGCGGCGTTCCGCCCACTATCAAGCGGTCAGTTCGGCCCGCCTGTTCTGCGGTACGTTGATTGGAGAAACATAAAGGAGGACGGCGATGAAGAAGGGTGTCTCGATCGCAATCATGCTAGGTCTTGGCGTCGCAATTCCAGCCGCGGCCCAGACGGTTTACAGCCAGCCGGTCCTCGAGCGTAAAAATCTATAACCGCATCGAACTTCAGCAGATCTACGTCTACCGGCCCAACAGCCTTCGCGAGGAGGCGCTGCGCCAGCAGGCGGCGGATGGCGGCACGCTCCGCCCGGAAAGCCGTGCTTACCTCCAGGCCAAGCTGGACAGGATCAACGCGACTCGTTCGCGCGACGCGCGCCGCAATGATCAGAAGTCGGTCGGCCAATTCGGCGAGCCCCTTGCCGGCACCGACGAAAAGGATGCGCTGCCCTGATCATAACCAGGGCAGCGTCATTTCTTACTTGCTCAGGCGGCGGGTTCCGCCTGCTTGTTCTGCGGCACGCCCGAGGCAGCAGCGACTTCGGCAGCGAAGTCCGACGCCTCCTTCTCAATGCCCTCGCCCAGCTGGAAGCGGACATAGTCCTTGAGCACGATCGGCTTGCCGGCTTCCTTGCCAGCCTTGGCGACGACGTCGCTGATCTTGGTCTTGCCGTCCATCACGAACAGCTGGCTGACGAGCGCGTGCTCCTTGCGGTACTTCGCAATGGTGCCTTCGACCATCTTGGCGACGATGTCCGCGGGCTTGCCGCTCTCGCCGGCCTTCTCAGCGGCAATCGCGCGTTCGCGCTCGATCTCCGCCTCATCGAGGTCTTCTTCGTTCAGCGCCTTCGGGAAGGCTGCGGCGACGTGCATCGCCAGCTGCTTGCCCAGGCTCTGCAGCACTTCATCCGGTGCCTCGCTCTCAAGAGCGACGAGGACGCCGATCTTGCCGAGGCCCGGCGACTGCTGGTTGTGGACATAGCCGACCACCGCACCCTTCGACACTTCGAGCGTCTTCGCACGGCGCAGCGACTGGTTTTCACCGATGGTCGCGACGTTGTTGGTCAGTACTTCCTCGACCGTCTTGCCGGTCGGCATCGGCTGGCTCTTCAGCGCTTCCACGTCGCTGCCGGTCGCCAGCGCGATCGCGGTTACTTCGCGCACGAACTGCTGGAACTGGTCGTTCTTCGCGACGAAGTCCGTCTCCGAGTTCACCTCAACCGCAGCACCCTTGTTGCCGCTGGTCGCGATGCCGACGAGGCCCTCGGCCGCGGTGCGGCTTGACTTCTTGGCTGCCGCCGCGAGCCCCTTGGTGCGCAGCCAATCCATCGCCGCGTCCATGTCGCCGCCGGTCTCGTTCAGCGCTTTCTTGCAATCCATCATGCCGGCGCCGCTCTTTTCGCGCAGCTCCTTGACCATCGCTGCCGTGATATCGGCCATTGTCATTTCCTTCAGATCAAATTGGCCCGCCAGCGCCGAGCCCGCCGAGACGCCCATTTTCTGCCCGCAATATTGCGGTAGAAAGACAGCGCCTCGACGGGCTCAGCTCGAACGGGAGATGAAGCTCGTCGAGGCGACCGCTTAGGCGTCAACCTGCTGCGATTCCTCGGT
Organism: Sphingomonas sp. 179-A 2A2 NHS; assembly: GCF_045371305.1. Classification (NCBI taxonomy): domain Bacteria; kingdom Pseudomonadati; phylum Pseudomonadota; class Alphaproteobacteria; order Sphingomonadales; family Sphingomonadaceae; genus Sphingomonas; species Sphingomonas sp. 179-A 2A2 NHS. Next base: position 87,915 of record NZ_JBIQDE010000003.1, read on the forward strand.
GCCGGCAGCAGCCACCACCGGGTCGCTGCCGAGCGCCTCTTCAGCCGGCGGCTCTGCCATCGCGCCGAGATCGGCACCGCCACGGCGCTGCTGCTCCGCATTGCCGCGGGTCGCCGCGATCGCCACCGCTTCGCAGTACAGGCGGATCGCGCGGCTCGCGTCGTCATTGGCCGGAACCGGGAACGCGATGCCGTCCGGCGACACGTTCGAATCGAGGATCGCGACGACCGGGATACCCAGCGTGTTCGCTTCCTTGATCGCCAGCTCTTCCTTGTTGGCGTCGATCACGAACATGATATCCGGAATGCCGCCCATGTCGCGAATACCGCCCAGGCTCATCTCGAGCTTGTCGCGTTCGCGGGTGAGCTGGAGGACTTCCTTCTTGGTGAGGCCGTGGGTGTCACCCGACAGCTGCTCCTCAAGCGACTTCAGCCGCTTGATCGAGTTCGAGATCGTCTTCCAGTTGGTGAGCATACCGCCCAGCCAACGATGGTTCACGAAATGCTGGCCCGCGCGGCGGGCCGCATCGGCAACAGGCTCCTGCGCCTGGCGCTTGGTGCCCACGAACAGCACCTTGCCGCCGGAGGCGACGGTCGAGCTGATGAACTCAAGCGCACGCGCGAACAGCGGCACGGTCTGCGAGAGGTCGATGATGTGGACGCCGTTGCGCTCGCCGAACAGATACGGCTTCATCTTCGGATTCCAGCGGTGAGTCTGGTGACCGAAGTGCGCGCCGGTTTCGATAAGCTGCTGCATCGAGACGACAGGTGCCGCCATGGTATATCTTCCTTCCGGTTAAGCCTCTGGGAAGCGGATGACGCGAGCCTGAAAGGCAGCGCACCGGTGAGATAGCTTCCCATGCGGAGTTGAGGCCGCGCGCTTAGCGGAAGGCGAAACTGAACGCAAGCTCTTGACCACCCGGAACGGATGTGGAACTAGGTCCGGAACAAAGCGCGAACTCGTGTAGCAGGAGTACCGAACACGGTTGCTCAGGCTGCACACCGGGCACCGGTGGAACCATGAATGTTTTCATCGGTTTGCGGGTGATGGTTCGCGATGGTGAGGAGGCGAACGATGATGACGTTGATTAGCTTAGGCGTTTTCGCTGGGACGTTGGGCGTCTCGATCTTTGCCATCGCAGCGACGGTCGCGCCCCGTGCTGATCGGATCATGGCCGCGCTGCTCGGTCGGCCCCAGTCGCAGCGTGCGCCGCTCGCGCAGTTGGTGCTGGCAGAGCGGCGGATCGCTGTCAGGCGGTGGGCGGCGCAGCCGCGATCGGCTGCGACGATCCGGACGCGCGCAGCCGCTTGACCCGGGCGTAGCTTGCGATGCTGAACGGGATCGCCAGCAGATAAGCGATACTCAGAGCACTGGTCGTATGCCACGGCGCGGAGACAGCCGCCGCTCCCACGATCACTACCACCGCCAGCGCCTCGAAACGGATGTTCCGGCGCAGGCGAAGCGACGACCAAGACCAGGTGGCAAGGCTTGATACCAGCAGCACGGCGACCAGCGCCGTCCAGGGCGCAACGACATAGGGCGACCGGAAGACCGGCTCTTCCGTCCAGAACCACAGGAAAAGCGGAAGGAAGGCGAGCCCAGCACCTGCGGGGGCTGGCACGCCGGTGAGAAATCCGGCGGATTTATGCGGTTGTTCGTCCGCGTCGATATTGGCGTTGAAGCGGGCGAGCCGAAGCGCACAGAAGACGGCCAGCATCAGCGACGCCATCCAGCCAAAGCGCGGCAGGCTGGAAAGCGACCAGAGGTAGAGGATCAGTGCCGGCGCCACACCGAACGAGATGGCGTCGGCCAGCGAATCCAGCTCCGCTCCGAAGCGGCTTTCGCCGTGGAGCAGCCGCGCGATCCGACCGTCGATTCCGTCAAGCAGCCCCGCGATGAGCACAAATGCAACTGCCAGCTGCCAGTGCGTCGACACCCGGTCCATCAGCGCAGTCAGGTCCGCCCCCTGGAACAGGGCAAGATCGTTCTCCATCATCCGCGCCTTGACCGCGAACTGGATCCCGCTGAGCCCCGAGCAAAGCGCGAGCGCCGTTACCGCATTGGGCGCCACCGCGCGCAGCGGCAATCCGCGACGCGTGCGCGTCGGCTGCCTCACTGCGACACTCCCGTCGCCGGTTGAGCGCCGGCGCGCGCGAGGACGGTTTCGCCCGCGATCGCACGCTGGCCGAGTGCCACCTGCGGTGCATAGCCGGCCGGCAGATAGACGTCGACGCGGCTGCCGAAGCGGATCAAACCCACGCGCTGCCCGGACGCCACCATGTCGCCGACCTTCACGAAGCCCATGATCCGCCTTGCTACCAGGCCGGCGATCTGGGTGAAGCCGACCTTCACCCCGTCATGCCCCTCGACGACGAAATGCTGGCGTTCATTGTCTTCCGACGCCTTGTCGAGATCCGCGTTCAGGAACTTGCCCGAGATGTAGACGATCTGCCGGATCGTACCGGCAATCGGCGCGCGATTGATGTGAACGTCGAAGACGCTCATGAATACCGACACGCGGGTGCGATGCGTTTCGCCCAGCTCCGCAACCAGTTCCCGCGGCACCGGAACCTCCGCGATCATCGTCACCAGCCCGTCGGCCGGCGAGATGATCAGGTCCTCGCCCCGCGGCGTGGTGCGGATCGGATCGCGGAAGAACGCCGCGACCCAGATCGTGACGAACAGCAGCGGCCAGAAGAACACGTTGTGGACGATCGTCATCAGCAAGGTGATGCCGAACGCGATTGCGACGAACTTCTGGCCCTCCGGATGAACAGCCGGGAAACGCCACTTGACGGTGGTGGTGACGGGCAGGCCCTGCGTTTCGGGCTTTTCTAATGATGGCATGCGGCCTCGTGTAGCGGCGGTATCCGCCCCGCACAACGCAGCGGGAACGATGGTTGATCCCCCGCCCCCTTCCCCGTATCGACCGCGCCAAACCCTCCCCTCAAAGGAAACGGAACATGGCCAAGATCAAGGTGAAAACGCCCGTCGTGGAGATCGACGGCGACGAGATGACGCGGATCATCTGGGAATGGATCCGTGAGCGCCTGATCAAGCCCTACCTCGATATCGAGCTCGATTATTACGACCTGGGTATCCAGAAGCGCGACGAGACCAACGACCAGATCACCATCGACAGTGCGCACGCAACCCAGAAGTATGGCGTCGCCGTAAAGTGCGCGACGATCACGCCGGACGAGGCGCGCGTCGAGGAATTCGGCCTCAAGCAGATGTGGAAGTCGCCCAACGGCACGATCCGCAACATCCTCGGCGGCGTGATCTTCCGCGAACCGATCGTGATCAAGAACGTCCCCCGCCTGATCCCGGGCTGGACCCACCCGATCGTCGTCGGCCGCCACGCATTCGGCGACCAATATCGCGCGACCGACTTCAAGGTGCCCGGCAAGGGCAAGCTGACCATGAAGTTCGAGGGTGAGGACGGCACCGTCATCGAGAAGGACGTGTACGACTTCCCGGAAGCGGGCGTCGCCATGGGCATGTACAACCTCGACCAGTCGATCCGCGATTTCGCGCGCGCGTCGATGAACTACAGCCTTGGCCGCGGCTGGCCGCTGTATCTCTCGACCAAGAACACGATCCTCAAGGCCTATGACGGACGCTTCAAGGACCTGTTCGCCGAGGTGTTCGAAGCCGAGTTCGCGACGAAGTTCAAGGAAGCGGGCATCGTCTACGAGCATCGCCTGATCGACGACATGGTCGCATCGGCACTGAAGTGGAGCGGCGAGTTCGTCTGGGCCTGCAAGAACTATGACGGCGACGTCCAGTCGGATCAGGTGGCGCAGGGCTTCGGCTCGCTCGGCCTGATGACCTCGGTGCTGATGACGCCGGACGGCAAGACGATCGAGGCCGAAGCGGCGCACGGCACTGTCACCCGCCACTATCGCCAGCACCAGCAGGGCAAGGCGACCTCGACCAACCCGATCGCGTCGATCTTCGCCTGGACCGGCGGTCTCAAGTATCGGGGCAAGTTCGACAACACGCCGGACGTTACGCGCTTCGCCGAAACGCTCGAGCAGGTCTGCATCGAGACGGTCGAGAACGGGGACATGACCAAGGATCTCGCGATCCTGATCGGCCCAGACCAGAAGTGGATGACCACCGAGCAGTTCTTCGAGGCAGTCCGCCAGAACCTCGAAAACAAGATGGCCACTTGGGCCTGATCTGAGCGAACCGAACCGGGCGGGCGCAGGCACGCTCGCCCGGCCTCGATCCCCCTACGCAATCTTCATCCACACAACGACACCGCGTCTTTTCTTACGCGGCACCGTCGCCGCCCCCCGCCCACGCCCGTTAGCAGCACCGATTAGAATGAACTGACGGTTAGGCACGACAAACGCACATCACCCTGCTTAGTGTGCGTCCATGGCATTGCGACTGGATAATGAAGGTTTCTCCGACGCCCTGGTGATCCTGGGCGCAGCGGGCATGGTGATCCCGGCGTTCGCGAGATTCAAAGTCAGCCCGATCATCGGGTTCATTCTTGTGGGAGTGCTCGTAGGACCATCCGGCCTCGGCGCGCACGTCGATATCGCCCCCTGGCTATTCTACGTCACGATTACCGATCCCGATTCGATCGAGCCGTTCGCCGAGTTCGGCATCATCCTGTTGCTCTTCTCGATCGGGCTCGAGCTTTCGTTCCGGCGCTTATGGTCGATGCGACGGCTCGTATTCGGCACTGGCAGCGCCGAGTTGTTCGGCTCCGCCCTGATCATCGCGATCGCGCTTCATTACCTCGGCCAGGGATGGTCGGGAGCAGCCGGTCTCGGCCTTGCTCTGGCGCTGTCGTCGACCGCACTGGTCCTGCCACTCGTAGGAACCGCAAGTCCGGTCGGACGCAGTGCCTTCGCGATGCTGCTGTTCGAGGATCTTGCCCTCGTTCCTATCATCTTTGCGCTCGGGGCCCTCGCGCCCACGGCCGGGGATGGCGGGTGGAGCGGGATCGGGCTGGTCGCGCTCCGAGGGGGTGTGACGGTCGTCGCCATGTACCTGGGTGGCCGCCTCGTTCTGCCTCGTCTGTTCGCTCAGGCGGCGCGTACAAAAAGCCCCGAACTGTTTCTCGCTGCATCGCTGCTGGTCGTCATCGTGGCCAGCGTAGCGACCACAGCGGCCGGCTTATCACCGATCGTCGGTGCGCTTCTCGCAGGGCTGCTCATCGCGGAAACGGAATACCACACCGAGGTTGAAGTGATGACGGCGCCCTTCAAGGGCCTTGCGCTTGGCGTCTTCCTGATCACCGTTGGCATGAGCCTTGATCTAAGTGCCATTGCAGAGAATTGGTCAACGCTCCTGCTGGCGGTTGCTGGCGTAGTCACGGTGAAGACGCTGGTCACATTCTTGCTGCTGAGGGTGGCCGGTGCGCGTGTCGGCGTCGCGACCGAAACCGGACTCCTGATGGGAAGCCCTTCGGAAACGACCCTCATTGTGCTCGCTACCGCTGCGCAGGCGCAGCTGATCCTGCCCTCCACCGCAGCCTTTTGGCAGACCGTGACGGCAATCGGTCTGACGATGACCCCGCTGTTGGCGAAGGCGGGGCACGCTATTTCAAAGCGTATCGAGGAAGGGGGCGAACCGGTCGTGGCCGAACAGGAAGATGGTGGCCGCGCGGTTATCATCGGTTTCGGCCGTGTCGGCCAGTTGATTGCCGAGATGCTCAGAACTCACGACATCCCTTACATCGCGGTCGAGGCGGACATCGATGCCGTAAAGGCGGGGCGCCTCGCCGGTCACCCCGTGGTGTTCGGGGATGTTGTTCGGCAAGAGCTCGTAGACCGCCTCAACCTCCCCCAGGCGCGCGCTCTCATCCTGACGATGGACGATCCCGTCCTCACCGTCCGCCTTGCGCGCCGGGTGCGCAACGTCGCCCCCGACCTGCCGATCATCGCCCGTGCGCGGGACCCCGGCCATGCTGCCGAACTGTATCGTGCAGGGGTGACGGATGCTGTGCCGGAGACATTGGAAAGCTCGCTTCAGCTGTCAGAGGCGGTGCTGGTCGATCTAGGCGTTCCGATGGGGCCGGTCATTGCCTCGATCCACGAGAAGCGCGACGAGCTACGCCAAACCATCCGCGCGGAGGCTGAACTCAACCGGGAGCCGCGCATCCGTCGCGTTCCCCGCTTAAGCGAGATCGGAACTATTCGCTGATCGGTCGCTTGGCCTAGGCTTCGCCGCAATAGGAAGCTACGCGCCCCCATCATGCAGCCGTCTGACCTCCGTGTCGCGCTCTTCAGCGGCAATTACAATTACGTACGTGATGGTGCGAATCAGGCATTGAACCTGCTCGTCGGGCATCTTCTTCGCCGCGGCGTCACCGCTCGCGTCTATTCGCCCACCGTCGCCAACCCGGCATTCCCGGCCACCGGTGATCTCGTCGACGTTCCGGCGATTCCCCTGCCCGGCGGACGCGGCGAGTACCGCGCGGCCCGTGGCCTTCCCGCGAAAGTTCGCCAGGACCTTGCGACATTCCGGCCCAACCTGATCCACGTTTCGGCACCGGATTTTCTGGGCCATCGCGCGGTCAGCTACGCACGTCGACACGGCATCGCGCGGATCGCCTCGCTTCACACGCGATTTGAGACGTACCCGCGCTATTACGGCTTGGGCTTCCTGGAGCCACTGGCCGAGCGCCTCCTTACCCGGTTCTACAATCGGGTCGATCGCGTGCTGGTACCTGGCACCCTGCTGGCCGAAATCCTCCACGGCTGGGGCGTTCAAACGCCGACGACGGTGTGGTCCCGCGGCGTCAATCACGAACGCTTCTCCCCGAAACGGCGTGATCTTGGTTGGCGTCGAACGCTCGGCATTGGCGAAGACGAGGTCGCGATCGGCTTCCTGGGCCGCTTGGTGAAGGAGAAGGGACTCGACGTCTTCGCCGACGTCGTCGCAGAATTGCGCCGCCGCGGCGTTCCGCACCGCGTGCTCGTGATTGGCGCTGGCCCGGCACGGCAATGGTTCGCGGAGCAAGTCCCCAACGCCGCCTTCGCCGGGTTCCAATCGGGTGACGAACTCGGTCGCGCCGTCGCGTCGATGGATTTGTTCTTCAATCCCAGCGTGACGGAGACATTCGGCAACGTCACGCTGGAAGCAATGGCCGCCGGCGTTCCCGTGGTTGCTGCCCGCGCCACCGGGGCCGTGGGGCTCGTCGACGATGGCGTAACGGGTGTGCTCGTCGAGCCGCGCAACATCTCGGGTTATGCGGATGCAATCGAAAAGCTCGTGCTCGATCACGACGCGCGACGAACCATGGGTATAATGGGCAGTCGCAAGGCCGCAGGCTATCGGTGGGACACGATCAACGAAGGCGTCCTGACGACCTATCTGGCTCTCATGAACGAAAGAGACAAGTCACTAGAAACACGATGAAATGTTCTTGATTGGAGCCAACCGGTTCATCGTACGTTCCGGTAACGTAATCTAGAGCTGACAGGTTCCGCCGTCCTGGCGGGCTCGGAGACGACACCATGACATTATTCCGTTCCGGTCGCGGGCTGTTGATGGCGGCGGCTGCTTCCGGCGCCTTGCTGGTCAGTGCCTGCGCGACGGAGACCCCTTATCGCCCGGCCACAGGATCTGGTTTCAATCGCACCGGTTTCAGTGAGCGTCAGGTGGAAACGAACCGCTTCCTCGTCACCTTCGCTGGCAATTCGGTCACTGATCGCGACACTGTGGAGCGCTACCTGCTATATCGCGCTGCAGAGCTCACGCTTCAGCACGGCTATGACTATTTCGTCATGGTCGACCGCGAGACTGATCGTCAGGCTCGCACCTATACCACGGGTACCGGGTTCGGTCCCGGCTGGGGATACGGCGGCTTCGGTGGGTATTGGGGCCCGTCGTGGCGCTATTATGGTCGCCCGTGGGGCGGCTGGGGTGGTTGGGGCGGCTGGGGTGGCGGTTTCCGCGACTTCGACGTGCGTACCGTCGATCGCTACGAAGCCTCTGCCGAGATCGTGATGCGCAAGGGAACCCCGCCGGCCAACGAGGTCCGCGCATTCAACGCCCGTGACGTCGTCGAGCGGCTCGGGCCAACCATTGTCCTGCCGGGCCAGCAGCGCCGCTGATCTCGGATCCTAGTCACGAGAAAGCCCCGCCGTCTCCGGCGGGGCTTTTTTTTATGTCCTGAGAGAAACGCTGCCGACATCTGAACGTGCCGGCAACGCCCCCCAGCCTTACACGGCGCCGTGGCAGTGCTTGTACTTGCGCCCCGAGCCGCACGGGCACGGTGAATTGCGGCTGACCACGCCCTTCCAGCTTTCCGGATCCTCGCCGAGCTCGGCCTCCGTCCGCGGCGCGACCTGCATCGGCGGCAGCTGCGTCTGGATCAGGCCAAGCGTGCCGGCATCGATATCGTTCGAATTGTCTTCCCCGGAGAACGGGTCGAAATGGGTCGTGATGAAGTCCGGCAGCTCAGGTAGTTCCGGCATCGGCTGCAGGCGGAACTCGGCGTGCGCGATCGTCTTCGTTACGTCCTCGCGGATGCTGTCCAGCATCCGCTGGAACAGCGCAAACGCCTCCTGTTTATACTCGTTGATCGGCGTCTTCTGTGCGTAGGCGCGCAGGTGGACAACTTGGCGCAGCGCATCCAGAGTCGCGAGATGCTCCTTCCAGTGATGATCCAGGTTCTGGAGCAGGATCGACTTCTCGATTGACGTCCACGTTGCGGGTTCGAGGTCTGCCGCCTTCCCTGCGATCAGCGCGTCGGCTTCGGCCTGCACCCGTTCCGTGACCAGTTCGGGGTCGATCGCATCTTCCTTCAGCCATTCGTCGATCGGCGGATGCACGTTCAGCACATCGGCGAGCCGGGCCTTCATGCCTTCGATATCCCATTGCTCCGGATAAGAGCCGACCGGGCATGCCTCGCCGACGATCGCGTTCACCGTCTCCGCGCGCATGTCCTCCACCACGTCGCCGACGGTCTCGGCGTCCATGATGTCGGCGCGCTGCTCGTAGATCACCTTGCGCTGATCGTTCATCACGTCGTCATATTCGACGACCTGCTTGCGAATGTCGTAGTTGCGCGCCTCGACCTTCTTCTGCGCGGTCTCGATCGCCTTCGTCAGCCACTTGCTGCCGATCGCCTCGCCATCTTCGATATTGTTGCGCATCATCTTCGCGAACAGCGTGTCCGGGCCAAAGATGCGCAGCAGATCGTCGTCAAGGCTGAGGTAGAAGCGGCTGAGGCCCGGATCGCCCTGCCGACCAGAACGACCGCGCAGCTGGTTGTCGATCCGCCGGCTTTCGTGCCGCTCGGTACCGAGCACGAACAGGCCGCCGGCTTCCAGCACGCGCTCCTTTTCGGCCGCGATTTCGGCCTTGATCTGCTCGATCGCCGCATCGCGCTCTGGGCCCTCCGGCATGCCGGCGAGCTCATCCTCAACACGGAACTCGAGATTGCCGCCCAGCTGAATGTCGGTGCCGCGGCCGGCCATGTTGGTGGCGATCGTCACCGCACCCAGGCGGCCCGCCTGCGCCACGATTCGTGCTTCCTGCTCATGGAAGCGCGCATTCAGCACTGAATGGTCGACGCCTTCCTGCCGCAGGAAGTCGCTCAGCATCTCGGACTTTTCGATCGATACGGTGCCAACCAGAACCGGCTGGCCCTTCTCCGCATGCTCACGGATCCGTTTCGCGATGGCGCGGAACTTGTCGTGCGTATCCTTGTAGAACTCGTCCTCCTCGTCGACACGACGGATCGGATTGTTCGTGGGGATCGTGACGACGTTCATCTTGTAGATGTCGTAGAACTCGGCCGCTTCGGTCGCGGCCGTACCGGTCATGCCGGCAAGCTTCGGATACATGCGGAAATAGTTTTGGAAGGTGATCGAGGCCATGGTCTGGTTCTCAGGCTCGATCTGCACGCCTTCCTTGGCTTCCACCGCCTGGTGCAGGCCGTCCGACCAGCGCCGGCCGTCCATCATTCGACCAGTGAACTCGTCGATGATGATGACCTTGCCGTCCTTGACAATGTAATCCGTGTCGCGCTTGAACATCACGTTGGCGCGCAACGACTGATTGAGGTGGTGCACCACCTGGGTGTTCTCGAAATCGTAGAGATTAGCGCCTTCCAGCAGCCCCGCGGCTTCCAGCAGCCGCTCGACCCGCTCCGTGCCCTCTTCGGTCAGGACGATCGTCTTCTGCTTCTCGTCCTTCTCATAGTCTTCCGACGTGATCTGCTTCACGACCGCATCGACCTTGATGTACAGGTCGCTCTTGTCGTCGGTGGGGCCGGAGATGATCAGCGGCGTACGCGCTTCGTCGATCAGCACCGAATCGACTTCGTCGACGATCGCCATCGCGAACGGGCGCTGCACCATCGACGAGCGCTCATACTTCATGTTGTCGCGCAAATAGTCGAAGCCGAACTCGTTGTTCGTGCCGTACGTGATGTCGGCGGCGTAGGCCTCGCGGCGCTGATCGTCGGTCAGATTCGGCACGATTACGCCGACGGTGAGCCCAAGGAAGCGGTAGACCCGACCCATCCACTCAGCGTCACGTGCGGCAAGATAATCGTTAACGGTGATGACGTGGACGCCGTCGCCCGGCAGCGCGTTCAGGTAGGTGGCGAGCGTTGCCACCAGCGTCTTGCCTTCACCCGTGCGCATCTCGGCAATTTCGCCGCGGTGGAGCACGATACCGCCAACCATCTGCACATCATAATGCCGCTGGCCGAGGACGCGCCGCGCAGCTTCGCGAACCGTCGCGAACGCTTCCGGCAACAGGCTATCGAGCTTCTCGCCGTTAGCCAGCCGTTCGCGGAACAACACGGTCTGATGCGAGAGCGTCGCGTCGTCCATCGCCTGCAGCGTCGGCTCAAACGACGCGATTTTGGCGAGAATCGGATTGAGCGAACGGACGTAGCGATCGTTGGACGAGCCGAAGAGCGACTTGGCGAGATTGCCGAACATGGGCTGGATTCCTGATAATCAGTGCGGCGCGGCAGCCCCTACGGGCGCGCGGAAGATGGTGGCGTGAAGGTCCGACGGTCGCGTCGGCGCAGACGCCTATTCCCGCCGCCGAGTGGCGAACAAGGGCTCGGCGGCGGCCAGGACGAAAGCTTGCGCATCTCCGGCTCGTGCGGTCCGGACCAGGCTCGGCAGCGCGGCTTGCGGTCGCTGGCTCAGTATAAGCGGCGCGCGTGCTTCCGCCGCGCAAGCAACAGATCCCTCAGCAACCGCCTGCGCCCGATCCTGGGACCGCACGCTCGCACCGACGCCGGACAGCGCCGAAAGCAGGGCGGAAAGGAGGAGCAAGAGATTCATTACGGCCCGGACATAGGGAGGCACGCCGGTGCGGCCAACCCAAAAGCGTCGCCAGGCGGGATCGACACCGTCACTTCGGCAACCGCCAAACGATCCGCCGCGTATTCTCCCGCTTCTCGGGAAGCGCGTCGAGATCCCAGCAACCGCGCGCCATCAACGCACGGCAGCCAGCCTGGTCCAGCGAATCATGTCCGCTCGATTGCGTTACGCGGCACGATTCAACGCGCCCGTTATCGCCCACGATCCAGCTGATCGTGGTTGTACCTTCATGTTCCTGAACGATTGCTTCAAAGGGATAATCATCGGCGGTGATCCACTGTGCAGCGGGAGAACATGCGCCGGCGCTCGCTGATTGATCGATCGCTGGCGCCGGCTCCGAGCGGCTTGGAGACCCGGTAGCGGCCGACCATTCAGCAGTTATCCGCTCCGCAAGGCTCACCGGAAGAATGATGATTGCCAAACCTAGCACAGCGCAAAGTGCGACGATGAAATAACCCTGCCGGTCCGACTGCGGGGTCATAGCGGATCAGGGCCGCAGAGCCGCGGCAACACAATCACCCAAACGACAGATGAAGCGCCCCTTCGCCGGGCAAACGTGCCGGCCGCCCGTCGATCGGTCAATCACGCTGTTCGTGACTTTTTTCGCGCGCGGCATCATGGCGGGACCATGTCACATGCCACGTCCCCTCTCGCCCTGCCCTTTCCGGAACTACCTGCCATCGCAGGTGCTACGCCGCGTGTCGCACGAGCGCGATACAAGACATGGGATCGTTGCGACCTCACGTTCGTGACGCTTGATCCCGGCACCGCCGTGGCCGGCGTCCTGACGCAGTCGAAATGCCCTTCACCCGAGGTGGAATGGTGCCGCAAGGCGCTGGTGCTTGGCGAGGCCCGGGCTCTGGTAGTGAACGCCGGCAACTCCAATGCTTTCACTGGCAACCGCGGCCGCGCGGCGGTCGAAGCGATCGCGGCCCGTGCAGCCGCGCACCTGAATTGCCAGCCTTCCGATGTGTTCATCGCCTCAACTGGCGTGATCGGGGTGCCGCTGCCGATCGAAAAAGCAGAGGCAGGCCTCGACTCGGCGTTCACCGCTGAACCCTCCGACTGGCGCCAAGTCGCCGAGGCAATCGGCACCACCGACACGTATCCAAAAGGCGCCGTCGCCAGCGCCATCATCGCCGGCCGTAAGGTGACACTGGTTGGCGTCATCAAGGGCTCCGGCATGATTGCGCCCGACATGGCGACCATGCTCGGTTTCATCTTCACCGATGCCGCGATCGCGGCCCCCTATCTCCAGGCCGCGCTCTCGGCAGCGAACGAACGCACCTTTTCGTGCATCACGGTCGACGGGGATACCTCGACCAGCGACACCGTGCTGGCCTTCGCGACCGGCGCGGCCGGCAATCCACAGCTGACGGATGACGAGGATCCGGGTGCTGACGCCTTTCGCGCAGCACTCAACGATCTGTGCCATCAACTCGCCCAGCTTGTCGTCCGAGACGGGGAAGGCGCTTCGAAGCTTATCGAAATCACCGTTGAGGGCGCTGAAAGTGACCGCTCGGCGCATCGGATCGCCATGTCGATCGCCAACTCGCCCTTGGTCAAAACCGCCATTGCCGGCGAGGACGCCAATTGGGGCCGCGTCGTGATGGCCGTCGGTAAAGCGGGCGAGCCGGCGGAGCGTGACCGGCTTTCGATCCGCTTCGGCGCGACCCAAGTGGCCCGCGATGGCCTCGCGGTCGAAGGCTACGACGAGGCGCCCGTCGCCGCTCATCTGAAGGGTCAGGAGGTGGAGATCGGCGTCGATCTGGGCTTGGGCGAGGGGCGCGCGACGGTGTGGACCTGTGACCTGACGCACGGGTACATCTCGATCAACGCAGACTACCGCAGCTGAGATGCTGACGATCTGGGGGCGCCTCAACTCGCACAATGTGAAGAAGGTCGCGTGGTTCGCGGCTGAACTCGGCATTCCACACATCCGCCACGATGTGGGCGGCGCCTTCGGTATGGACGAGGCCTATCTCGCCTTGAACCCGAACGGGCTTATCCCGACGATCGAAGATGATGGCTTCGTCCTGTGGGAGTCGAATGCGATCCTGCGTTATCTCGCCGCACGACATGGCGGCGAACGCTGGTGGCCCACCGACCCTGCTACCCGCGCCAAAACCGACCGATGGATGGACTGGCAAATCGACTATGCGGAGGCGCAGCGAGACACTTTCGTGAATCTGATACGCCGCACGCTGGATCAGCGTGATGCCGCTGCCATAACCCGCGCCGAAGAGCGTTGTGCGGCAAAGATGACGATCCTCGATCGACATCTGGCGCGCGAGCCATGGCTGTCCGGCGAACGCTTCGGCGTCGGCGATATACCCATGGGCGTTTACGCCCACACGTGGTTCACGCTCGAAATGTCGCGACCGGACCTGCCAAATGTGCAGGCATGGTACCAGCGGCTGAAATCGCGACCCGGGTTTGACCGGGTCACGATTCCACTGACCTAATTGGTCAGGCCGCCGTTTCCTGGAACACGATAATCAGGCCAGCTCGCCCTCTAGCCAAGCCTTGATACGATTCTTCGGTTCCGCACCAACCTTGGTAGCCGCCGGATTGCCGCCCTTGAACAGGATCATCGTCGGAATGCCGCGCACACCATAGCGGCCCGGCGCATCGGGATTCTCGTCGATATTGATCTTGGCGATCGTCACCTGCTCGCCAAGCTCTTCGGAAATCTCTTCCAGGCTCGGCCCGATCATCTTGCACGGGCCGCACCACTCCGCCCAGAAATCGACCAGCACCGGCTTGTCGGACTGGATGACGTCGGTGTGGAAGCTGTCGTCCGTGATCTTCTTGGTGGCCATCGTTTGAAACTCCTTCGTCCGCCAATCTAGGTGCGGGCACTGCGCGGCTCAACGGCCATCCGGCAAGCTTTGCTCCATCGTCGCGAAGCGCGGCTTTTGCGTCGCCAGTATCTCCGTCGGGATCGGCACCAACGTCGGCCCGGCGGTGTAGAGGAGGGCCGCCTCGACTGGCCGATCCGGGAATATCACCTCAAGCGCCGCCACATATGCCCCCATCTGTCGCAGGTGATAAGACGGCACGTCGGCAAGGCTCGTCGCCGGCTGGCGGCTCGTCTTGAAATCGACGATCTGTACCCGCTCATCCGTCACCAGCAGCCGATCCACCGTGCCCGCAACCACTTGGCCGCCAGCAACGATCGCGCTGATTGGTGCTTCGCCGAGTGAACCGGCACCGAACAATGCCGCAAATCGCGGATTTGAGAGGATGCCGCAGACTGTGTCGATCAGCGCGGATCGCTCCTCGCTGTCATGCACCTGGCCGACCGTGGCGAGCCACCGGTCAGCCGCTGCTGCGCGCTGGTCCGGCGCGACAGCTGGCAAGCGTTCGAACAGACTGTGGATCAATCGACCGCGTTCAGCGGCGGCGCGCATCGCGGGCGTCGGCGGAGGATCAGCCACCAGATCCTCGCCCATCGAGGATGGGGCGAGCGGCCGTGGCGGCCGTGCTTCGGGCGGTGCTTGCTTGCGAGCCCAATCAGGCAGCGTCCCTCTGCCGTCCACGAACGTAGGCCGTACCGGCGCCGCGGCGACAGCTTGAGGCGCCGGATCACCGCAAAACACGCGCTTGCCCTCATCTGCGACACCTAGTGCGTCCATCGCTCGCGCCGCGGCTCCATGCCAGCTCGCCTCGGGGACCCCGTTGCGATACCGCGGCCCGAGCGAGCCTGCGATGACCAGCCTCTCCTCGGCGCGCGTCGCGGCTACATAAAACAGCCGCCAATGCTCCTGCTTCTCGCGCGCGGTGACAGCCGCAACTACCTGTTCGATCGGGCCGGCGCGTTCGGCCGCGCGCGGTGCAAATACCGGGATCGGCTCGGTAAGCTCCTCCGGCGTCCACATCAGCGTACTGCTTCGCGTCGCGTCCGGATCGCTCGTCGCGTCCGCCAGGATCACCACCGGCGCCTGCAGGCCCTTGGCGCCATGGGCGGTCATCACGCGGACAGCCTGATGTGCTCCCTCCGGCTCACGTTTCACTTCCACGTCGCCGCGATCGAACCAGTCGAGGAAACGCTGGAGCGATGGGGTCGCCGTGGTTTCGAAGTCGAGCGCCGCGCTCAGCAGTTCCTCGATCGGATCGCGCGCTTCCTCGCCAAGCCGCGCCAGCAGCTTGCGTCGACCGTCGAGCGTGCCAGACAACAACTCTTCCAGGAACCGGTATGGCGTCGTGAAATCCGCCCGTGCCAGCATCGCATCGAGTGGCACCAGCAGATCGCGATGCGCGTCCGACAGATGCCGCCACAGGCTGCCCTTACGCGGCACTCCCCGCGCCAGAAGCTCTTCCTGCGTCCAGCCGATCAGCGGCGAGACGAGCAGGTTCGCAAGGCTCAAGTCGTCGTCCGGCTGCAGCACGAATCGGATCGCCGCGAGCATATCCTGCACCGCCAGCGGCGCATTCAGCCGCAAGCGGTCGATGCCGGCGACCGGCACGCCCTCGGCATAGAGCCGGGCAACCAGCAGCTGCGCGATCTCGCCGCGCCGCTTCACCAGGATCATGATGTCCTCTGGCCGGATCGGGCGTCCCTTGCTCTCCAGCATGACGCCATCGTCGAGCCATTGCTTCACTTGCTTGGCGATCCGCCCGGCATTGCGACGCACCGCGTCGTCCAGCCACTCCTCCGGTCCGTCGTCTTCTGCCTCGCCCGAGACAATCGGCGGCCACAGCTCGACGAAGCCCGGACCGGGAACTTCGCTGGCATGTGCCGGCGTCTCGCCCTCGAGCCCCAGCGCGTCGGGGCGCAATGCCTCGATCGCCGCATCCACAAACTGCAAGACAGGCCGCGTGGATCGAAACGAGGACACCAGCGACAGTTGCTCGAAAGGCAGTCCGCGCTCATCGTCGGGCATTCGCTCGTCGCCGCGCACTTCTTCGGCCTTCCGGGCGAAGAACTGTTCCGCAGCCCGGAAATTGACCGGGTCGGTCCCCTGGAAACCAAAAATTGCCTGCTTGTGATCACCGACCGTGAACAGCGTTCGCACTGAGGGCGCGTAAACGCCGCGACCGACGAAATATTCGTCCACCAGTGCACGAACGATCCGCCACTGGGCGACGTTGGTATCCTGCGCCTCGTCGATCAGCACATGCTCGGTCGTCTGATCGAGCTTGAAACGGACCCACTCACCGATCCCCGGGGTCTCGAGCAGATTTACCGTCGCAGCGATCAGATCATCGAAGTCGACCACCCCGCCGCGCCGCTTCGCCTCATGATAGGCGCGGGCATATTCCCGCCCTACAGTCAGCCCCTCGGCCAGCAGATCAGCATATGCCGCCCGCTCGCGCAGGCTAAGCAGTTCCGCGCAATGGTCGCCCAGCGCCGCCGCGATCTCCTCATAATCGGGATCTGCTGCGACCAGTTTCGCGGATGCCTTGCGCGCTTCGCCCTTGCCGGTGTGAAACACGCTCCTGAGCCCGGACAGGCCAGCCACCTGCTCTTCTATTCCCATCGCGAGCCAGCTGGTGATCGCGTCGGCGTGTTTGCTCCCTGTCGCCGTTCCCCAGCTGCGGTTTGCCGCCACGATTCGCTCGAGCATCGCGCAGTCGATCGATTGGCAACCCTCTGCGATCACCGCCTCGATGTCGCCGGGTGGCAGCCCCAGCGCGCGACGCAGCCACGGTTGGATGCCGCTCGGCAAGGCATCCAGTGCACGCCCCGCACGGGCACAGTCATTGAGGAAGCGCTCCGCGCCCTGTTCGCCCAGCCGCACGCTGAGCCGCCCGATCGCGTTCGTTGGTCCGTCGCGCCCTTCGCGTTCAGCCGACACCAGCATGTCCGCGAGGGTGCTGCGCGCCAGCACCGCTTCCTCGCGCGCTTCGATCGGGCGAAATCCCGGGATCAGGTCCGCCTCGGCAGGGAAAGCGGCCAGGAGCCCTTGGCAGAAGCCGTGGATCGTCTGGATACGGAGGCCGCCGCCCGGAGCATCCAGAACCTTCGCGAACAGCGTGCGCGCGCGATCCTGCTGCACCGGATCGGCGGGCTCACCGAGCGCCTGGAGGTCAGCAAACAGCGCCGATGGCTTCATTCGCACCCAGGCCGCAAGCCGCTGGCTCACGCGCGCGGCCATCTCTGCAGCGCCGGCCTTGGTGAAGGTCAGGCAGAGGATCGCTGCTGGATCCACGCCGCGCAACAGCAGGCGAAAGACGCGCGCCGACAGAACCTGCGTCTTGCCAGTCCCCGCCGACGCGGAAAGCCACACGTGCGCGTCCGGCGCGCTGGCGCGCCGCTGTTCGCCGCGCAGCGGGGGTAGCGGCCGAAGTGTGCTCGTCATGCGCGAGCCTCCCTCACGGTCACCTCAGCTCTCACGGCCATACCATTCGTCTCGGCGCATCAGCTGGTCGTACTCCGCATAGGGCGCGAATTCCGGGTGCAGCTTGGCAGTGAATCCCTCGTTCCCCGTCAGCCATTTGGCTGCCGCCTCGGCGAACACCCGCCGCGCTTCGTTCACGAAGTCGGCAGTCGGAATACGGTCGTTCTTCCCCGCTGGATCGACCGGTGTGGAGATGCTGCCGAACGCCTCGCGGTATTTCGCCAGCGACCAATATTCGAACGCGCCGGCAGTACCGGAAATGCCGGCGAAGCCCCCCGCCTCGGCAATCGCACCCAGAAGCCCCAGCTGCATCGCAAACCCGGCCCGAACGGCGGCCGCTGACGGCGCCTTTCCCGTCTTGTAATCGATGATCCCCAGTGTGCCATCCGGCATACGGTCGATCCGATCAAACCGGCCGCTGAGCGTGACGCCGGCAATCTCCGCCGCCCCTTTCCCTTCTGCGGCCAGCACCTCGCGCCCTTCTGCGACTTCGGCGGCCATGCGCTCGGCGATCCACTCCACCGCGGCAAGCAGCCTTGGCTGCCACAACGCACGCAGCAACGGATGCGTGGTCGGATCGCGGAGCATCGCCAACGCGCGCGGTTGAAGCTTTTCCACCGCACAGCGATCCTGCCGCGCCCATTCCTCAAGGATGCGGTGCACCTCGGTGCCGCGCCACGCGGCGCTCGGGTCCGCATCCACAGGATCAAGCGCACGCAGCCGCAGGATCTGCTGTGCATAAAAAGCAAACGGGTCCGCCTTCAGACGATCGACTTGTGTGACCGAGATTTCGCGTGGCCGCAGCGCGGCCGATGGCTTGGGCGCGGGCTTGCGCGCCGGCAGCGGCGTTCCGCCATCGTCGAGCAAGCGGACCCACTGGATCAGCTCATCGTCACGCGCCCGGTCGAACTCATCGCCCGCCATCGCCGCCAGACGCAGCCAAAGTCGCGAGGGGATCGCCGGTGATCGGGCATCACGGCGCGAGCGGGTTATGAGCACCTCCGGCGCGCCGAGCCCCTGGCCGAAATCATGGGCGGCGACGCCGATCGCGCGCTCCAACCCCGGCAGACCAAGCGCGCTGCGGATCCGCGGCGCCAGCCATGGGTCCGGCGCCGGGCTCGCCGGCCATGTCCCTTCGTTCAGGCCGCCCAGGATCATCAAGTCCGCCGATTGCAGCCGGGCTTCGATCAGGCCGTAGATCGCCAGGCGAGGATGGCCGCCCTGCGGCGGCCGCACCGCCACCTCGTCCATCAACAGACGAAGCATCGGCGCCAAATCCTTCGGCGCAACGTTCTCCGGACCAGCCGGTGCCTCCGCTTCCAGGTCACTCAGCAGGTCCGCAGCGGCGCGTCCAGCCGGCCCGCGCCACGCATCCTCACCGGCCAGTGCGCCGGCAGCCTCGCGCAGCGCCGCCACCAGGTCACGCAGCGGCCTATTGGGATCGCCAAAAACAGCTGCCAGCGGATCGAGCAGATCGCGCATCTGGCGCCACCAGCTTCCCGCCTTCTCGCCCAGCTTCTCTTCGATGCCATCGAGCCCCGGGGCCGGTCGCGGCCCGCGCAATTCACGGTCCAGACGGCGCACTGCTTCCAGCCAGCGCGCCCGCTCGTCGCCAGCGCGCACCAACGGGTGCTTCAACAGCGTAAGCAGCGGAAGTGGTGCAAACCCTTCAGTAGTCGCTTCAACGATCGCGGTCAGGAGGGTTCCGGGCGGCGTGATCGACAGCGGCCGTCCGGCCGTATCGTCCACCTCAATGCCCCAGCGGGCGCAATGCGCAGACACTCGACGCGCAAGCGCTCGATCAGGGGTGACGAGCGCGGCGGTTCGATCCGGAACCTCCAGCGCCTGCCGGAAGGCGAGAGCAATCGCCTGCGCTTCCTCTGCCGGCGTCGCCAACTCTGCGACGCGAACGCCAGCGAGTTGTCGCTGCTGCGGGCGCAGCTCGGTCCAGCGCGCAGTGAATTGGGCGGGGGCAAGCGCCGTCGCGATCGCACGCCCACGCGCGGCCGAAGCATCGTGATCGCTGCCATCAGGCCAGGAGCGCACATCATCGCGCGTGGCCCTCATGCGGATCAACAGCTGCTTCAAGTGGAACTGCGGATGCACCTCAATTGAACGGGGAACTCGCCCCGTAACCGGATCGGCCGGATGCGGCCCTAGCGCGTCCCATTCCTCGTCCGGCATCGCGCGATCAACGCCTGCAAGAACCACCAGGCCACGTGGCAGCGCAGCGACGCGCGCGAGCATCGCTGCTACGGATGGCGCTGCGTCGGTGATGCCAGCGGCGCAGACGAAGCCCGCTGGCGGTGAGTGCGCCCAGCGGTCGGCCACGCGTCGCAGCAGGATCGCCCGCCGCGCCGCCGAATCGATCAGACCTAGCCGCGCCAGCTCGCCCGGCCAGCGTGCGTTCACCGCGCTGAACAACGCCAGTGCTGCGCGCCAATGCTCGGTCAGTTCGCCAAGGTCGAGCTCGGACAGCCGCGCCGGGTCGACATCCTCGACGATCAACTGATCGAGCGTCCGCGCGAGTTCCCCGGCCAGGCGGACCGCCTCGGCAGCCTCCAGCGAAGGCTTCGCCTCCTGCACCAGCCGCGCCAGGATCATGCGCCGGGCAAGCGGCGCTATCGCAGGCGGCGGCGGATCGGACGCATCCACCGGATCAAGCGCGGCCCCGATCGCCTCGCCCAGGTCGTCCGCGCCGATCGCGACCAGTCGTGGCAGCACCAGCGCCCCGCCGCGCGCCCGAACAAAGGCGTTGGTCACGGCAAGCTTCGCGCGGTTGTTCGGCAGCAGCACGAGCCCCCGCGCAAGTCCCAGCGGCCCGTCGCCAAACCGGCGGATCAGCCCGGCGACGAGCGCGTCGGCGAACGCGCGGTGCGCCGGGATGGTGTAGAGCCGCGGACCGCGCGGCTCAGACATGGCTGCGGAGTGCCTCCGCGCGCTTCACCGCCGCCGGCGTTCCCACGTCTACCCACAAGCCTTCGTGCACCACGCCATAAGCTCGGCCGGCCGCAATCGCGCGCTCCCAGAACACCATGGTCGAGAACGGCCCCTCGGGCGCATCCACCAGGATCTTGGGGTTGAGGATCTGGACGCCGATATAGACGAACGGCGCCACGCGCCCCGGCTTGCGACGGCTGGTGATCCGGCCGTCTGCGTCGAGATGAAAATCCCCCTGCCCGCCGTGGCAATGCGCGCGTGCCAACGGCAGCAGCAGCAGCAGCGCGTCCATCTTCTCCGGGTCCCAACGCGCCGCCAGCAGCGACAGCGCGTCCACCGGGCCGTCCAGCCAGTAATTGTCGCTGTTAACGACGAAGATCGGTTCGTCGCCAAGCAGCGGCTTGGCCTTCATCAGCCCACCGCCGGTCTCCAGCAATTCGCCCCGCTCGTCCGACACGGCGATGTCGATCCCGTGGATCGAGCCGAGATGGCCCTCCAGCGTATCGGCCAGATAATGAACGTTGACGACCGCGCGCTTCACGCCGGCCGCACGCAGATGATCGAATGTATGATCGAGCAGCGATTTGCCCGCCACAGGTATCAACGGCTTCGGCCGCGTCGCGGTGAGCGGGCGCATCCGCTTCCCCAGCCCGGCTGCCATCACCATCGCAGTGGTCGGCATCTTACCCGGCAATGCCGGGCGGATCGAACGCGGCGCGCTCATCGTTCGGCCAGCACCAGCGGGTCACCGCGGAGTTCCGGCGGGATGTTCGCGTCGAACCATGCCGCAACCGGGCCGAGCACAGGGAAGCTCAAGTCACGCTCCAAATAGGCCCAGACACGCGGGCAAAGGGCTGGATAACGCGGCTTGCCGTCGCGCTGCCACAGCCGGGTAAAGATGCCGATGATCTTGGCGTTCCGCTGCGCGCCAAGCACATGATAGGCGTTCATGAACGCTTCTCCATCACCGGTTGCAGCGCGGTACCGCGTAATCATCGCGTCCTCGATTGAGGGATCGACGTCACGCCGTGCATCCTGAAGCAGCGATACGAGATCATAGGCTGCGTGACCGGCGAGCGCATCCTGGAAATCGAGCAAGCCAAGCGAGCGCTGCTGGCCCACCAGCATTAGATTTTCGGCATGATAGTCACGCAACACGGTGACGGCGCGATCATACTCCGCGTGGCCGAGCACCTTGTCCCACGCGGCGGTATAGCCGGCTACATCCACCTCAAGCCCGATGGCCGGGCAATACCATTCTACCAGCAGTGCCGCCTCACGCTGCAACTCCGCGCGGTCATAGGGTCGCCAATCGCCCGCTGGATGCGCGCGCAAAGCGACCAACACATCGACAGCCTCGGCGTAGAGACTCACGGCTGCGTCAGGATCTTCGTCGATCGCCTCGCGCATCCGCGAATCGCCGAAATCCTCGATCAGCACCAATCCTTGGCGCTCGTCATAGGCGTTGATCTTGGGTGCCGCGAAACCACGGTCGGTCAGCCAGCGCGCGACTGCGAGGAACGGCCGCGGATCTTCGTGCGGCGGCGGCGCGTCCATCAGGATCGCGCTGCGTCCCGCATCGACAACACGGAAGTAACGACGGAAGGAAGCGTCCCCGGCAAGCGGAAGGATTTCAGCTTCGCCCCATCCGCACGCCCTCAGAAAATCACGCGCGCCGGCGGGCGGAGTCATGTCAACGGCCATCGCCGCTCCCATGCCGCCGGCGCGTCCCAAGTCAAGCGCCGCGCGCCATCCGGTTCGATCGCCAGCGTCAGTCGAAGTGCGTCAGGCCAGGCTTCCGACCCCGCACGGTCCGGCCACTCCACCAGCAGCGCCGAGTCATACAATGCCTCGTCCAGGCCCAGTTCTTCCAGTTCATCCGCGTCATCGATCCGGTAGAGATCTACATGAACGACCGGCAGGGCCACCTCCGGCGGCGCGTAGGGCTGAACGATGGCGAAGCTCGGGCTTGGCGCCTCGCCGATCAGCCCCAATGCCGCCAACAAGCCGCGCGCAATGCTGGTCTTGCCGGCACCAAGCGGCCCCTCAAGGGTGATGACGTCGCCCGCGCGCAGCACGGCAGCGAGCTTCGCGCCCACTGCCTCGGTTTGCGCAAGATCCGCAAGCCGCATGCTCCCCTTCATCGCCGCGGCAGCTCAACGGTTATCAACGAACCGACCCCAAGCTCGCTCACAAGCGAGATCGTCCCGCCGTGCGCCTCCACGAACTGGCGGGCAAGCGGCAGGCCAAGGTCAATCGGTCGATCGCCGCGCCCGGTGGGTGATGCCTGCGCAAACCGATCGAAGGCGCGCGCGGCGGCCTCCTCGTCCATCCCGGCGCCGTCATCTGACACGACGATGCGGGCGCGCTCTTCGTCTCCCTCGGCATGAAGCAGGACCCTGCCGCCCTCGTCGGTGGCGCTCAGCGCATGCCGCATCAGATGCTTCACCACCTCGCCAAGACGTTTCGCATCACCGATCACTCGCCCGACGCTCGGCGATACCTCCACTACCATCTCGATCGCCCGCTCGCCCGCCAGCGGCTTCATCTGGTCGGCTGCGGTGCGAGCAACATCCGCAAGATCAATGTCATCGCGCTGCATCGGCGCTTCCGATTCGCTCTGCGTCAGATCCAGAACGTCGTCGATCAGCACGCCCAGCCGGCTCACCGAATCGAGGATTGCGGCAACATAGGAATCCGCCTGCTTGGTCAGCTTGCCGGCGTAGCCAGCCTGCAGCATCTCCGCGAAGCCGCTGATCGAAGTAAGCGGCGTGCGCAGTTCGTAGCTCATGTTGGCGACGAATGCGGTCTTCACCTTGTCCGCCGCTTCCAGTGCTTCGGCGCGATCACGCAGCGCCTGCTCCGCGCGGCGGCTGTCGGTGATGTCCAGCATCGTGAACAGCGCATTTCCGTCCGGCAGCGGCACCGCGGCGAACTCGAAATGCCGCCCATCGGCCAGTGCCACGCGACCGCCCCGCTGCTGACGATCCGTCGTGGCTGAGCGGACCAGATCGGTCATCAGCTTCGCGCGTTCCGGCTTGCGCAGCTTGAGGGCAATCTTCTCCGCCACGACGTCGACGCGGGGGTGGGCGCTCAGCAGCTCCTCCTCCAGCTCCCACAAGGCGCGAAAGCGGTTGTTCCACAGCTGCAGACGGCCATCCGCGGCGAACACACCCAGCGCCTCGAACAAATTGTCGAAGGTCGCTGTGCGGACGCGAAGCAACGTGTCGCGCGCGGAGGCGAGTTGCACCTGCTCCGTACGATCCTCGAAAATCAGCAGCAGGCCGCCGTCGGGCAGCAGCTGGGGCACCACGCGGATGTGGACGCCGCCCGGCAAATGCCATGTCTCCTCGGTCGACAAGTCGGTGCGCACGAACCATTCGCGTCGCTCCTCCTTCCAGCCGGGGAAATCGCGAACTTCGGGCAGGCGGTTCGCCTCGCGCATTCTCTCCAGCACGCGGTCAAACTCGGGCTGGTCTGACAGCCATTCGCTGCGCATCGCGAACATGCGGCGGAACGGCTGGTTGCAGAACACCAGCGCACGATCACTGCCGAACTGCGCGACCCCTGCGGAAAGCCGGTCGAGCATCGCGCGCTGCGCCTCGGCGAAGCGTTGCTCGCGCGCCTGCGCTTCCTCCAGCTCCTCGACGTCGATCGCAAAGCCCGCAACGCCGCCCCCGATCAGCGGCACGTCGTGCAACTGCATCGCCCGCCGTGCGCCGCCGATCGTCGCCGGGAGCACGCGCATCTCCGGCCGCCCCGAATCGCGCGCCGCCGTTGCCCCGGCAAGCGGACCGCCCTGTCCGGAGCCTTCGATCAGTTCCAGCCCGCGCGCCACCACGTCGGCGGCGTCGCTGCCTTCAACCGCGCGAACGTAGGCGGTGTTCACCATCGCCAGGCGCAGGTCAGGTCCGCGATACCACATGGGCAATGGCGCGGCTTCGATCAGGCCGGTCAGCGCATCGAACGCCGCCCGAACGCGCTCTTCCTCGGCGGCGAGCCGCTCGACCTGAGCCTGCGCTTCGCTTGCGTCATGGACCCATAGAATCAGGTCGCCGCTGCTCTTCCCCCCTGCCGCTCGCTCGCCTCGCAAGGTCAGGATCCGCTTGGCGTCCCGGGGCCGCACCTGCCGCTTGAACGGCCGCCCGGACCGCTGCGATGTCGCGATATCGGCAATCAGGCCACGCGCGTCGGCCGGCTCAAGCCCGCCCGTCACACCGGTAAAACCGTCCACCTCAGTGATCGGTTGTGCGTAGCCCAACAGGTCCGCGACCCTGGGCGGCATCTCGACCCGGCCGTTGCCGCGCACCCGCACCGCCTGCATCGGTGCCGCGGCGAGCAGCGCCTCGAGTTCGCGGCGCGCAATGCTTTCGCGTCCTGCCACGGCCTGCGCGCGCAGACCGTGGTACAAGGCCGCTCCGGCTGCTGCGATCAGCAACAGCAACACCGCCCCGACAGCGATCAGCACAGGCGTGGTCAAAGGAGCGGCGATCCAGTCATCGTCATTTCGGGTTCTACGCTGCCCCGGCCGGCGATGAACAGCCCCCGATCACATCTCGCCGCGCGCGCGCCGGATGGCGTACCATTTGCGCACGTTGGCATTGTGCTGGTCCAGTGTATCCGCGAACACGTGCCCGCCTGTTCCATCAGCGACGAAATAGAGCGCCGAGCTGGTTTCAGGATTAAGCACGGCGTCGATCGAGGCACGGCCGGGGTTCGCGATCGGCCCAACTGGAAGGCCGGCGCTGGCATAGGTGTTATAGCCGTTCTTCGCTTGAAGCTCGGAACGAAGGATGCGCCGTCCCAGCGGTCTTCCCTTGGTGATCGGGTAGATGACGGTCGGATCCGCCTGCAGCGGCATGCCCCGCTTCAGCCGGTTGGTGTAGACCGCGGCGACCATCCGCCGCTCCGATGGCTTGCCGGTTTCCTTCTCGACGATCGAGGCAAGGATCACCGCCTCCCGTGGCGTCGCCACAGCGATGCCGGGCTTCCGTTTCTTCCACGCGGCGGCGAGATAGTCGTTCATCGCCCTCTGCATCCGCGCCACCACCGCGGCCCGGGTATCGCCAAGCTGATAGGCATAGCTGTCCGGCAGCACTGATCCCTCCGCGGGAACCGGCACCTCCCCGGTAAGCCCTTCGGCGCCCATCAGCGCCTCGTGCACCAGGATCGAAGGATAACCTTCCGGCACCGGCACGAGCCGCTGGCGAACCTTGCCCGCTTCCAACAGGCCCAGAATGTCAGACGCACTGGCTCCCGCCGGAATCGCATACTCACCGGCCTTGATCGGCTTGCCCGTGCCGAACACACGAGCATAGCCGCGGAAGCGCCACGCCGATCGGATCGCACCCTGCTTTTCAAGCTCGGCGGCTGCGCGCGCGAGGCTTGCGCCTTCGGGCACCACCACTGCCAGCGGCTTGCTTGCGGGCCCGGCGCCAGACCAGTCGCGCGCGACCCAGAATATGCTGGCGATCAGCGCCAACCCGATGAACAGTCCGAAACAACCGGCCTTGCGCATTCCCGTACCTTGGCAAGGGCCGGGATCCAGGTTCGGGCCGGCCGCTACTGGACCCCGGCGTAATGCCGGCGCCGGATAAAGATCAGATCGCCTTCATCACCAGCGATGCATTCGTGCCGCCAAACCCGAAGCTGTTGTTCAGCACAGCGCGCACCTGCCGCTTCTTGGCGACATGAGGCACCAGGTCGACGCCGATGCAATTCTCGCTCGGATTGTCGAGGTTGAGCGTCGGCGGCACGATCTGGTCACGCAGCGCCAGGATGCAGAAGATGCTCTCCACCGCGCCCGCGCCGCCGAGCAAATGGCCGATCGCGGACTTTGTCGAGGACATCGAAAGATCCCCGATCGCATCACCGAACAGCCGCCGCACCGCGCCAAGCTCCAGCTCGTCGCCAAGCGGCGTCGAAGTGCCGTGAGCGTTGATGTAGTCGATGTCGGTCAGCGCCAGCCCGGACTTGCGCAGTGCCATCTCCATCGACCGATAGGCGCCCGAGCCCTCGGGATGCGGCGCCGTCACGTGATAAGCGTCCCCCGAGAGACCATAGCCGATGACTTCGGCGTAGATCTTCGCGCCGCGGGCCTTGGCGCGCTCATATTCCTCGAGCACCACGACGCCCGCGCCTTCGCCCATGACAAAGCCGTCACGATCCTTGTCGTACGGGCGGCTCGCCTTTTCCGGCGCATCATTGAAGTTGGTGCTGAGTGCGCGGGCCTGGGCGAAGCCGGCGATGCCGAGCGGGCAGATCGCGCCCTCGGCGCCGCCGGCGAGCATCACGTCCGCATCGTCCATCGCGATCATGCGCGCCGCATCACCGATCGAATGAGCACCGGTCGAGCAGGCAGTTACCACCGCGTGGTTCGGGCCCATCAGGCCGTATTTGATGCTGACCTGCCCGGAGATCAGGTTGATCAGGCGCCCGTGCACGAAGTGCGGACTGACACGTCCCGGGCCCTTCTGGTGGAGGACAATCGACTCGCTCTCGATGCCCGGAAGGCCGCCAATGCCGGCGCCGATCGAGCAGCCCGCGCGGAACCGCTCTTCCTCGCTCATGTCGGTCAGGCCCGCGTCCTCGAGCGCCTGGCCGGCAGCGTCGATGCCATAGACGATAAACGGATCCACCTGGCGCTGGATCTTGTGGTCCACGCGCTTGCCGGGATCGAAGCCATATTCATGGTCGGCCGGCTTCACCTCGCAGGCGATACGGCATTTCTGATCGGAGGCGTCGAACCGCGTGATCGGCCCGGCGCCCGACTTGGCAGCGATGATATTGGCCCAGGCAGTCTCAACGTCGGCGCCCAGCGGGGTGACGAGGCCAAGACCGGTAACGACGACGCGGCGCATTGCGCTACTCCATGAACATCTAGGAAAAACAAGCAATCACCGAAACGAAACGGCTCCCCGCCCTCTAGCCCGGGACGGGGAGCCGTTCAAATCCGGTCCGGAGCGCCACTCACGGCTGTCGCCGTCGAACGCTCCCGGTCAATCAGCCCTTGTGCTCGTCGATGTACGTGATCGCGTCGCGCACGGTGCTGATCTTCTCTGCGGCATCGTCAGGGATCTCGACGCCGAATTCCTCTTCGAACGCCATCACCAGCTCGACGATGTCGAGGCTGTCCGCGCCCAGATCGTCGATGAAGCTGGCATCTTCGGTCACCTTGTCGGCTTCGACGCCGAGATGCTCGACGACGATCTTCTTCACGCGGTCGGCGGTCTCGCTCATAATCATTCCCTCTTTCGATCGGGGGGTTGGTATTTCCTGAACGCAGGTAGAACGCGGTTCGGTTCGTGACAACCCCGGTGTGTTGTCCCGCTGACGCAGGCTTAGACCATTGCCATGCCGCCGTTTACGTGCAGCGTCTGGCCCGTAACATAGCCCGCTTCCCGCGATGCGAGATACGCTACCGCAGCCGCGATGTCTTCGCCAGTGCCAAGATCGCCGGCCGGGATCTTCGTCAGAAGCGCTGCCTTCTGCGCCTCCGGCAACACGTCCGTCATGGCGGACCGGATGAAGCCAGGTGCCACGCAATTGACGGTGATATTGCGGCTCGCCAGTTCCTGGGCCAGCGCCTTGGACATGCCGACCAGGCCAGCCTTGGACGCGGCGTAATTCGCCTGGCCGGGGTTGCCGGTCTGCCCCACGACGGACGTGATCGAGACGACGCGGCCGAACCGCTGCTTCATCATCGGCTTGGCAGCGGCACGGATCAGCCGGAACGCCGCTTCCAGGTTGACGCGGATCACGTCGGACCATTCATCGTCCTTCATCCGCATCGCCAGGTTGTCGCGCGTGATGCCGGCATTGTTGACCAGGATATCCAGCCGCCCGCCCAACGCGTTGACAGCGGCCGGCACCAGCGCATCGACCGATGCCGAATCCGAGAGATTTGCCGGCACCGCCACGTGTTCGCCGCCCAGTTCATCGCGGAAAGCTGCCAGCTTCGCCTCGTTCGATCCCGATACGGCGATGCGTGCGCCCTGCGCGGCAAGCCCCTTCGCGATGGCGGAGCCGATCCCGCCGGAAGCGCCGGTCACCAGCGCCGTCATGCCTGTGAGGTCGAACATTCTAAATCTCCGTGGATCGTAAGCGTCTGAGGCGACTGTGGCTTGTTGGTCGCCTATAGCGGGCGAGAAGCCAAGCGCGCACGTGTTACCGATGCTTGGGCGCGCGTTCAGATGGAAAGCGAGACCGCCGACGGCGCCCGCTCATCACTGAATTACAGCGCCTTCAACAATGCCTCGATATCTTCCATCGAGATCACGCTGATCGCTTCCGCGTCAGGAGAGATCCGCTTCACCATCGGCCCCAGAACCTTGCCGCCGAACTCGACATAATGGGTGACGCCCGCCTCGGTCATCGCCAGTACCGATTCGCGCCAGCGCACCATCCCGGTCACCTGCTCCACCAGCAGCCGGCGGATGGTCGCCGGGTCGCTCGCCGGCGCCGCTATCACGTTGGCGTAGACCGGCACCAGCGGCGCATCGATCCGCGCGTCTTCCAGAGCCTTTGCCATCGCGTCGGCCGCAGGCTGCATCAGCGGGCAGTGGAATGGCGCGGACACCGGCAGCTTGATGCCGCGCTTGGCACCATGGTCCTTGGCAATGGCGATCGCACGGTCGATCGCGGCCGCGGCACCCGAGATCACCACTTGCGTCGGATCATTGTCGTTGGCGACGGTGCACACCTCGCCCTCGGCAGCGGCGGCGGCGATCGCTTCGGCCTTGGCGAGATCGGCGCCAAGCAGCGCTGCCATCGCGCCTTCCCCTACCGGCACCGCCGCTTGCATCGCCTGGCCACGCAGCTTCAACAGCCGCGCCGTCGTCGACAGGTCGATCGCGCCCGCCGCACACAAGGCACTATATTCGCCCAGGCTGTGCCCAGCGACGAAGTCGGCCTTGTCCGCCAGCCGGACCCCGCCTTCCTTTTCCAGCACACGGAGGGTCGCGACCGCATTGGCCATGATCGCAGGCTGCGCGTTCTCCGTCAGCGTCAGTTCCTCGGAGGGCCCCTCCGCCATCAAACGAAACAGGTTCTGGCCCAGGGCGTCATCGACCTCCTGAAACACCTCGCGCGCCACGGGGCTTGCGGCAGCAAGCGCCTGCCCCATGCCGACGGCCTGGCTCCCCTGCCCCGGAAAGATGAACGCACGCATCGGTGTCTCCCAAATCGAAGAGGCGCGCGGTAATTGGCCAAGGGCCGACCGGTCAAGCTGCCGCTCAGCGCGGCGGTGTGCGGACCAGCACCATTGCCGGGCTCGGGCTGAACATCCGCCGTTCAATCGGTGACGGCACGAGCGGCTCGAGCCCCGCGCCGCGAAGGATGCCGCCCAGCCGAGTCGGCGGCGAAGGATAGCGCGCAATAATCTCGCCGGCTGGCGCTGCGTCTGCCGGCGCAAGGACGAGCGCACTTCCACGTGCAGGCAGCGGCGCGATGTTGCTCCGTCCGGCAAGCGCCATCGGCAGTTCGGCGCGCCTCACGTCGCTCGCTTCGGCTCGGATGACCTCCGCGGGATGCGCCTCCGCAGCCAGCACAAGCGCCTCCATCGACCAATGCGGATGGGCATTGCCCACGCTCATCAGCAACAGATTGGTGCCGACCGTCACCGCCAGCAGCGCCGTGCGCACCCGCCAGTCCAGCCGACCCAGCCACACCGCCAGCACAATCACTGCGGTAAGCGCGGCCAGCATGAAGTAACGCGGGTTCAGCACCAGTTTCGTGTACAGCACCGAAACGAGCAAGAAGCTCGCCGCAGCCATGCTGGCCAGCAGGATCATCGGCGTTCGGCGTTCGACGGGGACCATCCGCCAGGCCCCTGCAGCCACCGCAAAGCCCGCAAGCCAGAACAGTAAGCCGAAGTCATCGTTGATCAGCAACACCAGCAGTGGGTCGATCGGCGCCCACAACAGGAAGTTGCCTTCGCGATTGGCAGCCCGGTCGATATGCTCGTCGTGATTGAACGCGATAGTGTAGCGGCGAAGTGGATCGCCGGTCAGCACATATTGGAACAAGGCTTCGCCAAGCAGCACCGCCGCCGCGCCAATTCCGCACGCGATCAACACGCGCCTCGGCACCGGCCGCCCAATCATGAACAGCGGTCCGACCGCCGCCAACGCCAGTACACTCGTCTCGCGGCAGAGGATCGCAACGCCAAACAGCGCTCCGCCTGCTCCGGCGCGGATCCACCCCGCGCGATCGTCGGTCGCACGGCCGACGACGAGAGCGCCCGCCACCAGTGCCGCCGCCTCGGTCAAATCAACGCTCACCGTCGTCGCGTGGCTCACCACCACCGGAAGCGTCGCCGTGATCAGAGCAGCGATCCACCCCGATCGCGCGCCGGCGATGCTGGCCGCAAACCAGCCGATCACTGCGACGAGCACGACATAGAACAGCACTGCCGTTACGCCGAAGGCGACGTAATTCTGTCCCACGACCGCCAGAACCCCGGCAAACGTCAGCGTCAGCGGAAAGCGAGTCGACCAATGGTCGCTTCCCGCGAACGGCGGGTCGATCAACCATCGCACCGCGCCGGCGTGATAAAGCGAATCATCAGATGCCATGAAGCCGACCCAACCCAGGTACAGCGCGGCGATCATCACGGACCCGACGATCGCCAGCCACCCGGCCTCGGGCAGCCTCGTCCCCGCAGCGCGCACGCTGCCGGTCCTCGTCGGTGACAGGCTGGTCTGGTCGATCGTCGTCATCGTGCCCGCAAATAAAGGTCAGGCGTGTAGAAACTATTGCCTTTGCTGAACCAACGTTCAGCCTTCCCGCCTCCTTGCGACAATTCGCGACGAAATGACGGCTTCTGCGGCACGCCGCGGATACATCCAGCGCCCAGATAGGTTTCCGACGCCGCGGTTAAGGCGCCGCTAGTACAGAGTGAAAAGGAGACGTCAGATGTTCAAGAAGCTGATCAAGGCGACTGTCGCAGCCTCGCTGGTTGCCACCCCGATGATCGCCGCGAACGCGCAGGCGCAGACGCGGCATCAGGAGCGGCAGATCACGACGGTGAAGCATCGCCCGAACGGCACGGTAGTCCAGAAGACCACGGTTGTCCGCAATCAGCCCAATTATCGCTCGTGGCGGAAGGGTGATCGTTTCGAGCGGCGCTACGCCCGCAACTACCGCGTCGTTGACTATCGCCAGTATCGCGGCAAGCGGCTCTACGCCCCGGCGCGCGGTCAGCAGTGGGTCCGTTCGGGATGGGATGCCGTCCTGCTGGGATCGAACGGCCGGGTGCTGACGGTGGTGCCGAACGCGTTCCGGTAAGCAACGGCAGCGAGACTTGATTTTCACGCGGCTCTCGTTACAGGAGCCGACAGCACGGGCGGGGAGCGACGCTTCCCGCCCTTCGCTGTTTGGGACGACAGCCGGAGGGGCATGGCATGGGGCCATGTCAGCGATCGGCCAACGAAGGAAAGCACATGGCTCTCTACGAGCACGTGTTCCTTGCGCGCCAGGACTTGGCACAGGCGCAAGTGGACGCGATGGCAGAAGCCGTCGCAAAGATTGTTACCGATCATGACGGCAAGGTCGTGAAGACCGAGACCTGGGGCCTGCGCTCCATGGCCTATCGCATCGCGAAGAACCGCAAGGCGCATTACGTGATGCTCGAGATCGACGCACCGGGCGATACGGTCGCGGAAATCGAGCGCCAGCATTCGATCAGCGAAGACGTGATCCGCTACATGACCGTCAAGGTTGACGCGCATGAGCAGGGCCCGTCGGTGATGATGCGCAAGCAGGAGCGGGACCGCGAGCGCGGCCGCCGTCGTGAAGAGGAGAACGCATAATGGCTCGCCCCTTCTTCCGTCGTCGCAAGAGCTGCCCCTTCTCGGCGAAGGACGCTCCCCGGATCGACTATAAGGACGTGCGTCTGCTGCAGGGCTTCGTGTCCGAGCGTGGCAAGATCGTCCCGTCGCGCATCACTTCGGTGAGCGCCAAGAAGCAGCGCGAGCTCGCCCAGGCGATCAAGCGCGCCCGTCACCTGGGCCTGCTGCCCTACGTCGTTAAGTAAGGAGAAGAGCAGATGGACGTCATTCTGCTTGAGCGCGTCGAGAAGCTCGGCGGCATCGGCGACGTGGTGAAGGTGAAGGACGGCTTCGCCCGCAACTACCTCCTGCCGAACAAGAAGGCGCTTCGTGCCAACGAAGCCAACCGCAAGGTGTTCGAGGCCAACCGCGCGCGCATCGAGTCCGAGAACGCGACCCGTCGTGCGGACGCCGAGGTCGAGGCAAAGACCTTCAAGGACGCGTCGGTCACGATCATCCGCCAGGCCTCCAACACTGGCCAGCTCTACGGCTCGGTCGCAGTTCGCGATCTGGTCGATGCGCTGAACGAGGCTGGCCACAAGGTCGCGAAGTCGGCGATCGTGCTCGATCGTCCGATCAAGGCGATCGGCGTGTACGAGGTGAAGGTCTCGCTTCACCCGGAAGTGTCCGTGACGGTTAAGGTCAATGTCGCACGCTCGCCGGAAGAGGCCGAGATGCAGGCATCGGGCGTCGACGTCATGGCCCAGGTCTTCGAGGAAGGTCGCGATCAGGGCGGCTTCACCGAGGCGTACGACCCGAACGCAGAGCCCGGCGCGACTGCCGAGGTTCAGGACGAGCCGGCGCAGGGCTGATCCCCGCGACCGTATCGGTAAGGACAAAGCCCGCCCGGATCATCCGGGCGGGCTTTTTCTTTACCTAAGAGATGGCGGGCCATCCCCGAACCCAAAAAAAGCGGCCCGCAGTATATCCCCGCGGGCCGCTAATCTTCCGTAATGGCTGTGGTCGCGCGTGCCTCAGGGCACCGTGACGTATGCGCCTACCACGGCGGCAAGCGGGATCAGGGCCAGAACGATCGGTACAATCTGTTTCATGGGAATATGCGCCTTGGAAGCTGTCGATATAGCAATGCGTGCAGCCGGTAAAAGTTTCCCGTTTGTGAACGAACCGTTGCTACTTTGAACGGTTCGTCATTAGCCGCGCACGCTCTGTCGTGCCAACACCCTGCGTCGAATGATCGACGAACCATCCGCCCCTGATCGGGCGTCATCGACGGCCGAACAGCTTCTCGACATCGGAAAGCGCCAGCTTCACCCACGTCGGGCGGCCATGATTGCACTGCCCCGAATGCGGCGTCGCCTCCATCTCGCGCAGCAGGGCATTCATCTCCTGCACGGACAACACACGGCCGGCCCGAACCGATCCATGGCACGCCATCGTTCCTGCCACCGCGTCCAGCCGCTCGCGGAGCGACAACGCCTCGTCGAAGGCGGCGAGCTCGTCGGCAAGATCGGTGACAAGACCGGTCGGGTCACCCCGGCCAAGCAGGGCGGGCATCGCGCGTACCAGGATCGCGCGCGGGCCGAACCGCTCAATCTCGAGGCCGAGTTCGCTCAATTCCTCTATTCTTGCCTCCAGCCGGTCGCAGGCCGGCTCGTCCAGCTCGACCACGTCGGGGATCAGGAGCGCCTGCGATGCGACTCGCCCGCCCGCGAGCGCGGCGCGCATCCGCTCCAGCACCAGTCGCTCGTGCGCCGCATGTTGGTCCACGATGACCAGTCCATCTCCGGCTTCCGCGACGATATAGGTCTTCGCCACCTGGCCCCGCGCGACGCCCAGCGGATGATCGATGGCCTCGGGCGGCGGCGCCCATGCCGCCTCTGCGCGCGCCTGCGGCGGCGGCGCGAGAAACGCCGTGCGTGATTCACCCACCCGCCCCAAGTAAGGAGCCGCCAGTCCCGCATCGTTCGAGGCGCGCCCCGGTACGTCCTCGCCCCCTGTGGAACCCCAGGGCGCTCGCTCCTCCGATACAGGGGGGTGATAGCCTGGTTCGGCACGAAACATCGCCAGCGCATCCTCGGGAGCCCGGTGTACGACCCGATGCCCTGCCGCGTCCAAGGCGCGCCGGAGGCCCGAAACGATCAACCCCCGCACCATCGCAGGGTCGCGAAACCGCACCTCCGTCTTCGCCGGGTGGACGTTCACATCGACCTGATCCGGTGGCACATCCAGGAACAGCGCCACCACGGCATGGCGATCGCGCGGCATCATCTCGGCATAGGCGCCGCGGATTGCGCCGATCAGCAGCCGATCCTTCACCGGCCTTGAATTGACGAACAGATATTGGTGGTCGGCGACGCCGCGATGGAATGTCGGCAGCCCAGCGACTCCGCCGAGCACCAGTCCATCCCGCTCCATGTCTATCGCGACGGAGTTGTCCTTCAGTGCGCGGTCGGTCAGCGCCGCGACTCGCCCCGGCCGGTCTTCCGCCTGCAACGCCGCCAGCACCCGCCGCCCGTCATGCTCGACCGTGAAGACGATATCGGGGCGCGCCATCGCCAGCCGCCGCACCACATCCAGGCAGGCGGCATACTCGCTGCGACTCGAACGCAGGAACTTGCGCCGCGCCGGGACGCGCTCGAACAACCCTTCCACCAGCACGCGCGTGCCCGGCGGCAGCGCGGCCGGCCCCTCGCTTGCCAGCACGCCATTGTCGATCGCGCGTGCCCATCCATCGGCGCCGCGGACACGACTCTCCAGCGTCAGCCGTGCCACGCTTGCGATTGACGGCAGTGCCTCACCCCGAAAGCCCATGGTCGCAACCTGGTCGATGTCATCGCTCGGCAGCTTCGATGTCGCGTGCCGCTCCAGCGCCAGCGCCATGACAGCGGGCGCCATTCCGCAGCCGTCATCCGTCACTTCGATCCGGGTCGTCCCGCCATTGCCAAGGCGCACCGCGATCCGGGTCGCGCCGGCGTCGATGGAATTCTCCACCAATTCCTTCAACGCGCTGGCTGGTCTTTCCACCACTTCACCGGCAGCGATGCGATTGACGAGATGTTCTGGCAGGCGGCGTATTGACACAAGCCAGCCCCTAGCCCAATCGACGCCATCCCGCGACCCCGTGATAGCAGCAATCAGCGCCCAAGAAGCGACTTGCGGCCATGGCCGTGGGATGATTTGGCGCAAGTCGCACTGCGCGACTCGGGGACGGAATCTAGCTGAACATGGCCTTCTCGCGTTTCTTCAAGTTCATGTCGCATGACATGGCGATTGACCTCGGCACCGCGAACACCGTCGTCTACTTGCGCGGTCGCGGAATCGTGCTCAACGAGCCCTCCGTCGTGGCCGTAGAGACGATCAACGGTATCCGTAAGGTTAAGGCCGTCGGCGAAGATGCGAAGCTGATGATGGGCAAGACGCCCGGCAACATCGAAGCGATCCGCCCGCTGCGCGACGGCGTGATCGCCGACATCGACGTCGCCGAACAGATGATCAAAAGCTTCATCTACAAGGTCCACGGGCAGCGGAAGTTCATGCGTTGGCCTGAGATCGTGATTTGCGTTCCGTCGGGATCGACCAAGGTTGAACGCCGCGCGATCCGCGATGCCGCGTCAAACGCGGGCGCCAGCCAGGTCTGGCTCATCGAGGAGCCGATGGCGGCGGCGATCGGCGCGGACATGCCGGTGACCGAGCCGATCGGCAGCATGGTCGTCGATATTGGCGGCGGCACCACGGAAGTCGCGGTCCTCTCGCTGCGCGGCCTCGCTTATACCACGTCGGTCCGCGTCGGGGGCGACAAGATGGACGAGGCGATCGTCAGCTACGTCCGCCGAAACCATAATCTGCTGATCGGTGAATCGACCGCGGAACGCATCAAGCAGGAAGTTGGCATCGCCAAGCCGCCGCTCGATGGCGTCGGCGCCACGATCCACATCAAGGGTCGCGATCTGGTCAACGGCGTGCCCAAGGAGATCCAAATCAACCAGGGTCAGATCGCCGAGGCGCTCAGCGAGCCTGTCGCGACCATCGTCGAAGGTGTGCGGGTCGCGCTCGAGAACACCGCGCCGGAACTTGCCGCGGATATTGTCGACCAGGGCATCGTCCTCACCGGCGGCGGCGCGCTGCTTCAGGGGCTCGACGAGGTGCTTCGGGACGAGACCGGCCTGCCGGTGACCGTGGCGGAAGATCCGCTCACCTGCGTGGCGCTTGGCACCGGCCGGGCGCTCGAGGATCCGATGTACCGGGGCGTGCTGCAAAGCAGCTGATCTGAGAGAGGATTAGCGAATGGCGCCGACGCGGGACCGGCGCCCGGGTTTTTCGCGACGGGCGCAATATTCGCTCTTCTTGAGCTATATCCTCGCCATCGCGGGAGCGCTGGTGGGCGCGGTATTGCTCATCCTGTCGCAATTCAATCCGCCCGCCTTTGCGGCGCTCCGCTCCACCGCCAGCACGGTGACGGTGCCCGTCTCCTCGTCGCTGTCGGCAGTGCTGCGCGGCGTGGCTGCCGTGCCGGAGACGATCTCCACCTATTTTCGCGTCCACGGCGAAAATGAGGCGCTTCGTGCGGAGGTCGCGCGCACGCACGATGCCTTGGTTCAGGCGCGCATCATCGTGCGTGACAACCGTCGGCTGCGCGCCGTTCTCCAACTGCGCGACTCGACTCCCGCCTTGGTCGCTACCGCACGGATCGTCAGTTCCAGCGCATCGAGTACGCGCCGTTTCGGCCTCCTCAACGCTGGCCGCTGGCATGGCGTTCGCCCAGGTATGCCGGTCCGCGGGCCGGACGGCCTGATCGGGCGTGTCGTGGAGACGGGCCCAAACAGCGCCCGTGTGCTGCTGGCTACAGATCCCGAAAGCGTCATCCCCGTTCGTCGCATTGGTGACGGCCTCCCTGCGCTTGCGGCGGGGCGCGGCGACGGCATGCTCGAAATCCGCTCGGTCGGAACGGCGAACGCGAATCTGCGTCCGGGCGATCGCTTCGTCACGTCGGGCACCGGGGGCATCTTCATGCCGGGCGTCCTTGTTGCCCAGGTTACCGGCCGGGGAAGCGACAACGCGCCGGCGCGTCCCTTTGGCCACCCCGACACCTTTGACTTTGCGCTCGTCAGCGCGCCCTTCATCGTGCCACCCGGCCCCATTCCCACACCACCCAAGGCCGTCGGCGAACCGTCGGTGACCGCCGGGCAACCATGATCCCGCCGCCCAAGCCCTTTCAGACGCCGCTTCCACCGGCGCGCGCGCGTGCTTTGCCATGGCTGACGGTAATGGCGGGCTCCCTCGTTACGATCTTCCCCATCGCCGCCACCTTCCCGGTGATGCCCCCGTTTGGCCTCCTCATGCTCCTTGCCTGGCGCCTCCTCGCGCCGCTGGCGTTGCGCCGCTGGAGCCCGGCGCTGCTCGGCCTGTTCGACGATTGCCTCAGCGGTCAGCCGCTCGGCAGCGCCATGCTGTTGTGGACGCTCGTCTTTTTCATGATTGATCTGTTCGACCAGCGGACGATCTTCCGCGCCTTCGCGCAGGACTGGCTGATCGCAGCGGTGGCGATCACCTTCTGCCTCGTCGGCGGCCGCTTACTGGCATCCCCCCTCGGAGCGCACGTTGATTTTGTGCTACTGCCCCAGATCGCCGTGACGATCCTCCTCTTTCCCTTCGCCGCCCGTGTCATTGCCTGGGTAGACCGCCGGCGCATCGCGCAATGAGCCGACCTCCCCGCATCGCTACCGAGGCGCAGCAAGGCTATACCTTTTCGCGACGCGCCTGGCTTCTGGGCGCGGCGCAGCTTGGCGTTGGCGGCATGCTGGCCGGCCGCATGGCGTGGCTTTCAGTGGCGGAGAACGAGCGCTACCAGCTGCTGAGCGAAAGCAACCGCGTCAACATGACGCTGATCCCGCCGCGTCGCGGCTGGCTGGTTGATCGCAATGGTCATCCGATCGCCGACAACCGTACGGATTTCCGAGTCGATCTCATTCCCGATCGCGTGCGCGACGTGGAGAGGACACTTACAGCACTAAAGCAGCTCCTGTCGCTAAACGACGAGGATCTTTTGCGAATTCGTGCCGACCTCAAAACGGCGGCTGGCTTCCAACCGGTAAAGGTCGCCGAGAATGTCAGCTGGGAGCAATTCGCTGCCGTACAAGTGCGCCAGCCTGAGCTTCCCGGCGTCGCTCCCACCCGTGGGTTCGCGCGAAACTATCCGGCCGGCGCCGCCGTGGCGCACCTCACCGGCTATGTGGGCAGTGCGAATGCCGAGCAATTCAAGAAGACGCGGGACCCGCTACTCCTCACACCTGGATTCAAGATCGGCAAGGATGGTCTTGAGAAGACCTTGGAACCAGTCTTGCGAGGCAAGCCAGGTGCCAAGCGGATCGAGGTCACCGCACGCGGTAAGCTGGTCGCCGAACTCGCGACCCGGCCTGACGTGCCCGGCAAGACGCAGCGGCTGACGATCGATTCCGGGCTTCAGGAATATGCCGCCCGGCGGCTCGGCACCAACTCCGGTTCGGCGGTCGTGTTCGACTGCCTCACCGGCGAGATGCTCTGCATGGCCTCCATGCCGGCCTACGATCCGAACAGCTTCTCCGACGGGATCAGTCATCTCGAATGGAAGATGCTGTCCGCGGATGATCACGTGCCCCTGATGAACAAGGTAACTCAGGGTCTCTATCCCCCTGGCTCCACCGTTAAGCCGATGAACGGCCTCGCGTTGCTCGAAGCCGGCATCGATCCCAACGACCGTGTGTTCTGCAGCGGGGCGATGCGTGTCGGCACGGGGGTGTTCCACTGCCACAAGCGCCGGGGCCACGGCCCAATGGATCTGCGCACTGCGGTGGCGCAAAGTTGCGACATCTACTTTTACGAGATGATCCGTCGTCTCGGATACGACCGCGTTGCTCCCGTGGCCCGTGCGTTGGGTTTGGGGCAAAAATTCGATCTTCCGTTCTCCACGCAACGCTACGGGACGGTGCCAGATAGCGAGTGGAAGCAGCGGAAATATAAGACGAAATGGACCGTCGCCGATTCGCTCAACGCGTCGATCGGTCAAGGCTATGTTCTGGCCAATCCGCTCCAACTTGCCGTGATGTCCATGCGGATCGGTGCCGGTCGAATGCTGCAGCCGAGCCTCCTTGCCGACCGTGTCCATGCCGATGCTGCGCCGCTGCCGTTCCGCCCGGAGAACCTCGAGATTGTCCGCGAATCGATGTGGAAGGTGGTGAACGGCGGCGGCACGGGCGGTGCATCTCGGATGCACGTGCCTGGCGTCGAACTCGCTGCAAAAACCGGTACGGCGCAGGTGCGCCGCATTACGTTGGCAGAGCGGCGGCGCGGTGTGCTGAGCAACGCGCAATTGCCGTTCAAGCTTCGCGACCACGCATTGTTCATCTGCTTCGCCCCAGCCGACAAGCCTCGCTATGCCGCGGCGGTCGTCCTTGAGCATAACGGCCATACGGTCCGGAACCTCGACACACCGATGATCG
The DNA here is from genome assembly GCF_045371305.1 of Sphingomonas sp. 179-A 2A2 NHS. Taxonomy (NCBI): domain Bacteria; kingdom Pseudomonadati; phylum Pseudomonadota; class Alphaproteobacteria; order Sphingomonadales; family Sphingomonadaceae; genus Sphingomonas; species Sphingomonas sp. 179-A 2A2 NHS. Next base: position 127,781 of record NZ_JBIQDE010000003.1, read on the forward strand.
GCCGGGATATCATGACGTACCTTTTCGATAAGCCACGGGCGATGAAGGCGCTCGAGGAAGTCGAACCCACCTGGGGCGGTGATATCCGGACGCGTATGGCAGCCCAGGAAGCCGCCTATCGCGCCGCTACCAATGCCCCGGCCCCGGCTCAGGCAGTGGCGACCGAAACCAATGCTCCCGCGCCGACCGCCGCGCCCGCGGTGCGGCAAGCGACCGACGCATCATCGGCGAGCCAGGAGGCGACTGTCGGCGATATCGCCAATGGCGTGGGGCCCGCGAGCATCGGAACCACGGAACCGTCTGATCAGCAATGAACGGCCCCTCGATCGTCCCTGCCCCCCTCGCACGCCTGCCGTGGCGGATGCTGCTGCTGGTAATCGCGATCGCCACTTTTGGACTGGTCGTGCTTTATTCCGCAGCGGGAGGGAGCATGCGCCCGTGGGCGATGTCTCAGGGCATCCGCTTCGCGATTTTCCTGTTCGGCGCGATCATCATATCCCGGGTTCGAGAGGATGTCTGGCGCCAAGCAGCCCTCCCCGGCTATGTCGTCATCGTCGTCCTCCTGTTCTTGGTTGAACTGCTTGGCGCGGTGCGCGGCGGAAGCCAGCGCTGGCTCGACCTTGGCTTTATACGCCTTCAACCATCCGAGTTGATGAAGCCTGCGATCGTTCTGGCCTGCGCGCGCTTCTATGAAATGCTGCCTCCCAACGAGACCCGGCGCTTCGGGGCGATCTGGCCCGCTGCGCTCCTGATCGGGCTTCCGGCGGGCCTGGTGATGCTCCAGCCTGATCTCGGAACCGCACTCATGATCACGGCCGGGGGCTTGACCGTGATGTTCCTCGCCGGCGTTCCGCTGCGGCTGTTCGTCGGCGGCGCACTTGCACTCGCGATCGCCGCGCCGTTGGCGGTGAACTTTCTCCTCCACGATTATCAGCGCAACCGCGTGCTGATCTTCATGGATCCGGAAAGCGATCCACTCGGCACCGGATACCACATCAGCCAGTCGAAGATCGCGATCGGGTCAGGCGGGATCACCGGCAAAGGCTTCCTCAACGGCACGCAGAGCCATCTCGATTACCTGCCCGAGGGCCATACCGACTTCGTCTTCGCCACCATGGCGGAGGAATGGGGCCTGCTCGGCGGCCTCTTCATTATCGGCGCCTATTTGCTGGTGATCCGCTGGGGCGTGGATGTCGGCATGCGCGCGCGCAGCCGCTTTGCGAAGCTGACGGCCGCTGGCCTGGCTACCACGATCTTCTTCTACGTCGCGATCAACCTCATGATGGTGATGGGCCTGGCGCCCGTCGTCGGCATCCCCCTCCCGCTCGTCAGCTTTGGCGGGTCCGCGCAGATGACGGTTTTCCTGTGCCTGGGCATCCTGATGTCGATCGATCGAAATAATCGCGGCGAACAGGGGTGGTGACGATAAAAAGCACTTGCGCGTCCCGCGATCGATGCTAATTGACCGCCTCCCGATCGGGGCAGCCGCCCACCACGATCACGGACGCATAGCTCAGTTGGTAGAGCAGCTGACTCTTAATCAGCGGGTCCTAGGTTCGAGCCCTAGTGCGTCCACCATTATATCAGCGGGTTAGCTGGGATAGCTCTCAGCAATGCTCCGGAACTGGCAGCTTCGTCCTAGACGAAGCGCCAGGCGCTTAATCCCCGTTCGGCCCCTTCCTCTCAATCGGTAGCGCAGCCTTCCTGAGCTGTGGCACGCGGGTCAAGTGCGGCGCTGTCCGCTCGTACAATGCCACGTTGCTGCATCTGCGTCGCGGCTTGGCGCTGCAATCTTTGGCGTCAATATCATCACGCAACCAGCCTGCGAATCTGTCTGACGCAGGAAGATTGGGGCGATCGACCTACATCGGCGCCAACCGACACCGCACGGCGAAATCAAGGGAACTTCAACAGGGCTTAGAGAGGGTGGGCCCGCCTTGCGCCGCACCTGAAGCAGGTTGCGCAATCTTGAACGCCGCCGGCGCCATCTATAGGTTCGCCAGCTGCCGACGAGGGGAAGCATGGCCGAAGAGAACGAGAACTCAATGGCTGTCCTGCGCGCGGCGGAGCATGGAATGCGGGCGGAAACCAAGCGGTTGGCAAGATCCCAGCGCGAAGAGTGGCTGGCTTCCGAGGATACAGCTCGCGGCAGCATCCGGATGGAAGCAAGGCGCCTCGCTTGTCTGACCAAGAAGCAGGCAGGCGAGCTCGTGCCGGCCCAGTCAGGACCGAGCGTGGTCCGAAGCAATCATGCACAGCCGCCTTCAACCGTTAGCCTGTGAGATCGAAGAGTGGCGGCGAACACGACCAATAGGCTGTCCGCCAACCGGCCGAAGCGGACAATAACGGCACGTATAATTCACCTGGTCGTCAAGACGGGTGTCTGGTGCATCGCGCTGTCGGTTCTCTGGGTGATCATCCTGCGCTTCGTGCCGCCGCCGTTCACGCTCACCATGGCCGGGGATCTGCTCAATGGCCGATCGGTGACCAAGGAATGGCGGCCGCTCAGCGAGATCGATCCGAACATGGCGCGTGCGGCGATCGCGGGCGAGGACGCGCGCTTCTGCAGTCATAACGGCTTCGATTTGGAGGCGATCGCCGGCGCGGCCTATCGTAACGCGAAAGGCGGGCGGATCCGCGGCGGTTCCACGATCAGCCAGCAGACCGCCAAGAACGTCTTCCTGTTCCAGGGCGGTGGTTATCTGCGCAAGGCAGTGGAAGCGTGGTTCACGCTGCTGATCGAAACGCTATGGGGCAAGCGCCGCATCATGGAGGTGTACCTCAACGTCGCCGAGACGGGCATCGGCACCTATGGCGCCGAGGCCGGCGCGATTCGGTACTTCAACCACTCCGCCAAGCGGCTGACGCCGACCGAGGCGGGGCGGATTGCGGCCGTGCTGCCTCTCCCGAAGAAGCGGGCGGCGATCGCGCCGCGCGGCTTCGTCCGCCGCCATGGCGACCGGATCGCTCGCCAAGTGGCCGTGGTGCGGCGCGAAAAGCTGGACGCGTGCCTCAACTGATCGCGCCGAGCACAGATCAGAACGGCAACTTGAAACCCGGCGGCAGCGGCAGGCCGCTCGTCATCTTCGCCATTTCCTGAGACGATGCGGCATCCGCCTTCGCCCGCGCATCGTTGAACGCCGCCGCGACGAGATCCTCGAGCATCTGCTTTTCGGACAGAACGATCAGCGAATCATCGATCGCGACCGTCAGAATCCGGCCCTTGGCGGTCGCCTTGATCTTCACGAGGCCGCCGCCGGAGACGCCCTCCACCTCGATCTTGTCGAGCGTGGCCTGGGCCTCGTCCATCTGCTTCTGCACGTTCTCCGCAGCGCTTTGCGCAGCAGCGAGCAGTTCATTGATATCCTTCACGCGTGGTTCCTCTTCTTGGGCCAGTCGATCAATTCGGCATCGGGAAAGGCCTCCATCGCGGCCTTTACCAGCGGCGACGCGAGCACCTTCTGGCGTTCCTCTTCCGCAGCAGCATCAGCGGCTTCCTTCAGCGTCGGTTCCCCCGGCGCATCAAGCATCGAGAGTTTCCACGCCGTGCCGGTGATGCTGCGGAGCGCCGTCGCCGTCTCCGCGAGCGTATCCGCAGCGATGGGTCGTGAGCCGCTGAACACGATCTCGGGCGGCTCATAGCTGACGATACGGGCACCATGGCCTAACCGCACCGCCAGCAGATGGTGGCCGTTCTCCTCCAGCGCTGCGACGAGATCAGCGAAAGTCGCCGGCAATGCAGGAGGAGCCTGTTCAGCGTGCGCACGCGCCGTCGCAACGGGTGCCGGCGTCATCGCAGGCGGGGCGGCGCCCGATGCGTTGGCGGCCCCACTCGCGGCGGGCTCGCCGCCGGTGATCTGGCGCGCCAGTTCGCCCGGATCGGGCAGGCTTCGCGCGTGGATGATGCGCAGAAGCGCCATCTCGGCCGTCTCGATCGGCAGCGCCGCGCGCGACACTTCCTCATGGCCCTTCAGCAGCAGCTGCCACAGTCGGTGAAGCAACGGAAAGGACAGGCTCTGCGCCCAGGTGCGATACGCCTCGCGCTCCTCGGCGGGCTGTGCGGGGTCCTCTGCCGTGCCGACCTTGGCGAGCGTCACGCCATGGATCGCCTCCAGCAACGCACCGAACACGCCCAGCGGATCAACACCATAATCATACTGCCGGCGCAGCGCGGCGAGCGATTCCGGGCCGTCGCCGGACAAGAGAAGCCCCAGCAGATCGCGGATGGCGCCGCGATCGGACAGGCCGAGCATCTCACGCACGGCGGCCGCTGTGACCCCGCTACCCTCCAGATCGGCATGGGCGATCGCCTGGTCGAGGATCGACAGGCCGTCACGCGCTGAGCCTTCGGCGGCGCGCGCAATCAGCGCCAGCGCTTCCGCCTCGGCCGAAACGCCCTCCTGCGCGGTGACGGCGGCGAAATGCTCCGCAAGCTTTTCCGCCGGAATGCGGCGAAGATCGAAGCGCTGGCACCGTGACAACACCGTCACCGGCACCTTGTTCACCTCGGTCGTCGCGAACAGGAACTTCACATGCCCTGGCGGCTCCTCCAGCGTCTTCAGCAGCCCATTGAAGGCCGCCTTCGACAGCATGTGAACTTCGTCGATGATATAGACCTTGTACCGCGCAGAGACTGCCGCGTAGCGCGACGCCTCGATGATCTCGCGGATGTCGTCGATGCCAGTGTGGCTCGCCGCGTCCATCTCGATCACGTCGATATGACGGCCCTCTGCGATCGCGCGGCAGGGTTCGCATACACCGCATGGATCGATCGTCGGGCCACCCTGCCCGTCCGGCCCGATGCAGTTCAGTGCCTTGGCGATCAGCCGCGCCGTCGACGTCTTGCCCACCCCGCGCACCCCGGTGAGCAGGAAGGCATGGGCGATCCGGTCGCGCTTAATCGCATTCTCGAGCGTGCGGACCATCGCCTCCTGCCCGATCAGGGCCTGGAAGGTCTGCGGCCGATATTTGCGGGCGAGAACGCGATATGCCTCGCCGCCGCGGCGGGGCTGCGCCGGTTCGTCAAGGCCAAGGAGCGTGTCGGTCATCAGCAGCCGCGAATGTTGAGGAAGTTGAGGGTGTCGCGCACTTGTTCGCCATAGGCGCTCGGCCCCGACGAGTCAGGTGGTAGATTTACGCTTCCGCACATTCGCGGGTTCATCGCACGTCCTCGCCGTAGGACATGGGGCTGCAGAATGGCGTTGATGCTGGGAGGCCCCGCGACCCATGATGGCGGGAAGGTGGGAGCCGGAACGACCCGAGGCGAAATCGTTGTGGCTGCTTCCGTCAGGATCTGACCAGGTTGGCGACGACCACGTCCGCCCGACTCCCGCGCGCCATATGGCGAAGGCGTGCCAACTGATCAAGCGCGCTCAGCCGGGAATACGCACCGTGAGCCCGTCCAGCGCATCATCGAGCACGATCTGGCACGACAATCGGCTGGTCCGCGTGGCGCCATAAGCGAGATCGAGCATGTCCTCTTCCTCCTCGGCGGCGGGCGTGAGGCGCTCGAAATCTTCCGGAGCAACGATCACGTGGCATGTGGCACAGGCGAGATCGCCTTCGCACGTCCCCTCCAGCGGCATGCCGACGCGCTGGCCGACGTCGAGCAGCCGCTCTCCGGCGCTTGCCTCCGCCTCCACCGTTTCGCCATCGGCGGCAACGAAGCGAACCTTCACGCTGCAACCCGCTGCGAATCGGCAGCCGCCACCAACTGATCGAGCGCGCCCTGCAACTCCTGTTCCGTGGTATAGCGGCCGAAGCCAAGCCGGATCGAGCTGCGCGCCTCGGCATCCGAAAGCCCAATCGCCCTCAGCACGTGGCTCGGCCGTCCAGACCCGCTGGCGCAGGCGGACCCGGCGGAAAAGGCGATGTCGCGGCAGTCGCTCATCAGCCGGTTGACGTCGAGCCCGCGCCGGCGGACGTTGAGATTGCCGCGATAGCGCTCCTCGGCCGCGCCATTCAGTGTCCAGCCGGTGAGCCGCTCGGTCGCGATCTGCCACAGCCGCTCAACATGCGCTGCGTCCGCCTCGTGCCGCTCCGCCATCAGCCGGGCGGCGACGCCGAAGCCAACGCACAGCGCCGGGCTGAGCGTCCCCGAACGTCCACCTTCCTGATCACCCCCGTGAAGCAGCGGATCGAGTGACACCCCGTCGCGCACCCACAAGGCACCGATCCCCTTCGGCCCGTGGATCTTGTGGGCGGACAAGGCAATGAGGTCGCATTCTTCCGGGATGGCGACCCGGCCATAGCCCTGCACCGCGTCGCACAAGACCAGAATGCCGCGCTCCCGCGCCATGCGCGTGAGATCGCTGACCGGCTGCATCACCCCGATCTCGTTGTTCACCAGCATGGCGGCGAACAGCCCCGCGCCTTGCTTCAACACGCGCCGCGCCACCCACAGATCGATCCGTCCGTCAGGACGAACCGGCAGCACGGTCACTTCCCGGCCGCTCGCCACCTCGCCCCGCGCCGTATCGAGCACCGCTGCGTGTTCGCTCGCGATGGTGACGATGGAGCCGCCGCTTCCCTTGATTGCCCAGTTCAACGCTTCGGTCGCGCCGCTGGTGAACACCACGCGGCCGCCCGGCGGCAGCAATTCCGCGATCTGGTTCCGCGCGACTTCCACGGCGGCCTTGGCGGCGCGCCCGATGCGGCTCGGCGAATGGGGATTGGCGAACTGGTCGCGCAGCCACGGCACCATCGCGTCGAAGGCTTCCGGCGCGAGCGGCGTCGTCGCCTGATAATCAAGATAGGTCATGCGGCGAGGTTCCGTGCGTTGCGGGTCATGCCGCGCCATGCGTGAATGAAGCGGTCGACATCTGCCTCCGTGGTAGGCCGGCCGAAGCTGACGCGGATCACTTCGCGTGTCGCCTCCTCGCTCCAGCCCATGGCGCGCAGCACATGGCTTGGCTTGAGGCTGCCGCTCGCACACGCGCTTCCGGCCGAAACGGCGATGCCCGCAAGATCGAGCCGGATGAGCTGGGCGTTCGCGGCAAGACCGGGCAGTCGATAGCTGCCGATCGCGGCATGGCGCGGCGCGTCCCCGGCGATAACGATCCCGCCGGAGCGCACGATCGCATCGTCCAGCCGTGCGCGAAGCGGCGCGTGATCCGGCTCCGCCTCGGCGAGTGCGGCAGCAAAGGCCAGCACGGCGGGAAGGTTTTCCGTTCCCGCGCGATAGCCTCGTTCCTGCCCGCCACTGGGCACCAGCGTCGCGAGGTCGCGCACCAATAGCGCGCCGATCCCCGGCGGCCCGCCGCGCTTGTGCCCCGAAATGGCGATGAAGTCAGCGTGGTCGGCAAGTTCGCTCGACGCCGGCATCTGCGCCGCGTCGATCAGCAGCAGCGCGCCGGCCGCCTTCGTCAAAGCAGCGATCTCCGCGATCGGCTGGCGAACCCCGGTCTCGCTGTTGCACCATTGCACGCAAACGATCGCGCGGCTTTCCGCGGCGGCGGCCAGCATTTCCTCTAGAGCAACGAGCGAGATCACTCCGTCGGCGCCGACCGGCACCATCTGCGCGCCCTCGCCCGCCGCACGCATCACCGCATCATGCTCCACGGCGGATACGATGCGCCGCCCGGCGATCGCTCTTCCGAGCGCAAGACCAAGCGATTCGCTTGCGCCGCTGGTGAACAGCACCTCGCCACCCCAGCCATAAGCGCGGGCGACAGCGACCCGCGCCTCCTCCAGCGCGGCCTTGGCAGCGCGCCCCTCGGCGTGCGGAGAGGAAGGATTCGCCCAAATCGCAAGGCCCTGCACCATCGCCGCACGCGCGGCTTCGGTCATCGGCGTGGTCGCGGCATGATCAAGATACAGGCGCTCAGGCAAAACTCGTTCCATAATTGATGCGCGCTCCTATATAGCGCAGCAACCACGGCGCCACACCCGGCGTCGCTTTGACAAACAAGAGTATCGATGCCCGAAGTCATCTTTCCTGGCCCCGAGGGCCGCCTCGAAGGGCGTTTTGCCCCCGCACCGAAGCCACGCGCACCGGTGGCGATGATCCTTCATCCGCACCCGGCCGCCGGGGGCACGATGAACAACCACATCGTTCAGGCGCTCTACAAGACGTTCCAGCGCCGCGGCTTCGCCACGCTGCGCTTCAACTTCCGCGGCGTCGGCAAGAGCCAGGGCACTTTCGACAATGGCGTCGGCGAGCTGTCGGACGCGGCGAGCGCGCTGGACTGGGTGCAGAGCTTCCACCCCGAGGCGTCGACCACCTGGGTCGCCGGCTTCAGCTTCGGCGCGTGGATCGGCATGCAGTTGCTGATGCGCCGCCCCGAGATCCGCGGCTTCATCTCGATTGCGCCGCCCGCCAACCTCTACGACTTCACCTTCCTTGCGCCCTGCCCCTCGTCGGGCATCATCATCCAGGGTGCGGAGGATGAAGTGGCGACGCCGCCGGCGACGCAGAAGCTGGTCGACAAGCTGCGCACGCAGAAGCACATCACGATTCATCATGACGTGATCCCGAAGGCGAACCATTTCTTCGAGCACGAAATGGACGACCTGATGAAGTCGGTCGACAATTACCTCGACATGCGGCTCGATCCGAACTCGCCGATCCGCTGACGTTACTGCCGGCGGTATCAAGCCGCCCGCCGTTCGGACCCCTCGCTTCTCCCCCGCGTTCATCGCGCGGAGGAGGAGCAGGCCATGATCCGAAACGTGTGGACCCGATGGTCGATCGTGCTCGGCGTTGCGCTGGGCGGCTTCTTCGACGGGATCCTCCTTCACCAGATCCTGCAATGGCACCATCTGCTGAGCCTCGTGCCCGGCGTCACCTCGCTCCGCGCGCAGGTGCTGTGGGACGGCTATTTCCATGCCTTGATGTATGTCATCGCCGCAGTCGGAGTTTGGGGCCTGTGGCGGAACCGACGGGAGCCCGCGGCGCAGAGCGGCGCGCTGGCGGGCGGCTTGCTGATCGGCTTCGGCCTCTGGCATCTTCTCGATGCCGTTCTTTCACACTGGCTGCTCGGCATCCATCGCATCAGGCTCGACAGCCCCAACCCGCTGGCCTGGGACCTCGGCTGGGCAGTCGGGTTCGGCGTGCTTCCGGTGATCCTCGGCTGGCTGCTGCTGCGCCGGCCACCCGCCCTCGGCAAGCCGCGCGGCACATCGGTGGCACTGCTGATGGTCGGCGGCCTGGCGACCGGCTTGGCGGGATGGTCGCTCCGCCCGCCGCCCGGTCAGCCATTTGCCGTGGTCGTTTTCGCCCCCTGGCAACACCCCGCTGCCTCACTGAACGCGGTGATCGAGAGCGATGCGCGGGTGGTGTGGGCGGAACCCGGCATGGGCGTGGCCGTGCTAGACGTTCCACCGGCGAACCGTGCCGCCTTCTATCGCCGCGGTGCGCTGCTCGTCAGCGGCTCGGGCGTTCCGGCGGGATGCTTCGGTTGGAGCAAGGCTTAGATCAGATCGTCCAGATCGCAACGTTGCCGACCAGCACTGTTGCCATGATGATCAACAGCCACCCCTTCTTCGGATCACGCCGGCTCGCGATCATCCAGCCGCCGCCGATCGCGCAGGCGAATGCCGCCACCATTCCGATCGCCGGGGCGGCGCTTGCGAGGCCAGTTGCCGCCGCGTTCATCCTGCATTCCCTCCAATAACGCGCGCATAAGCTTCAACATCGACGTTGCCGCCCGACAAAATCACCAGCGTCCCTGCGCGCGGCGTGACCTTGCCTGACAGCACAGCCGCAAGCGCCACCGCTCCGCCCGGCTCCACCACCAGGCGAAGCCGATACGCCGCCCAGCGCTGTGCCGCGGCGGTCTCCGCTTCGCTCACCGCCACGCCCGTCGCATCACGCCGCGAGAGGACATCGAAGGTCAGCGGCGAGACAATCTTTGTCATCAGTGCGTCGCAGGCGGTCGGTGGCGGCGAATCGCCCACCGGCAGGATCCAGCTAGCCTCCAGGCTGCGGCGCATGTCATCCCAGCCCTCGGGCTCCGCAACCGTGACCGCGGCATCCGGCAGGGCCAGCGCCGTTCCCGCCGCAAGACCCCCGCCACCGCACGGGATCACGACGTGCGCTGGCGCGCCAAGGCCCATCGCCGTCATCTGGACCGCCGCCTCGATCCCCGCAGATCCCTGCCCTTCGATGATCCAGGGATCGTCGAAGCTCGGCACTAGAGTGGCGCCCCGCGCTTCGGCCAGCCGCGCCGCAATCTGCTCGCGCGATTCGCTTGCCCGGTCATAGCTCACGATCTCGGCGCCCAGCGCCAGCGTGCCTTCCACCTTCGCGCGCGGTGCGTCGGCCGGCATGACGATCGTCGCCGGCATGCCGAGTCTCTTGGCCGCCCAGGCGATTCCCTGCGCGTGATTGCCGCTGGAGAAGGCAACGACGCCGCGACGACGCGCCGCCTCGTCCAGCGCGGTCAGCCGATGCCACGCGCCGCGGATCTTGAACGCGCCAATCGGCTGCAGCGACTCCGCCTTGAAGGCAACGGTCACCCCGTTGATTTCATGGACAAACAAGGGAGTGGGCGGGAGAACGGCAGCGATCTTCGCCGCCGCGTCGCGCACGCCGGCGCGGGTGGGTTGTCGCACGATCGTCACGGTTCGTCCTTGCCGCAATTAACCTCCCTCGAAAACTCTTTACATGCGGGGTCACCGACCCTAATTCGCGCCTCCGCTGCCCCATGGGACTTCCACCGCAAGGCAGTGTTTCGCAACTGAAGACCGGGGGCTTGCCTCCTGGCATTGGAGGTCCCTTGAATTGCATCAGGATCATTGCGCGCTGGGGCTAGCGCCCCTCTCGACCGTTGCTCGCAACTCTGTTTCGAGCGCCCTCGACATCGCACAGGCCAAGCCAGTTCAGCCGGTGACGCTCGTGCGTCCGCACGCCGCGGCACGCGCCGCCCGGTTCTTCGTGGAGAAGTTCCCGGGCCGGTCGATGTATGCCGTGAAGGCGAATCCGTCGCCCGAGCTCATCCAGATCCTCTGGGACAACGGGATCACGCATTTCGACGTCGCCTCGATCGCCGAGGTGCGGCTGGTCGCGCGCACGCTGCCGGAAGCCACCTTGTGCTTCATGCACCCGGTGAAGGCCGAGGAAGCGATCGCGGAGGCGTATTTCACGCACGGCGTCCGCGTGTTCAGCCTCGATTCGCTCGAAGAGCTCGACAAGATCATGCGCGCCACGCGCAACGCGGCTGACCTCACGCTGTGCGTCCGCCTGCGCGTGTCGTCGGAGCATTCGAAGCTCAGCCTCGCGTCGAAGTTCGGCGTGCCGGCGCAGGATGCGAAGCCGCTGCTGTTCGCCGCCCGCCAGGCAGCCGATGCGCTCGGCATCTGCTTCCACGTCGGCAGCCAGGCAATGACGCCGGAAGCTTATGCAGAGGCAATGGAGCGCGTACGGGCCGCGATCGTCGATGCCGCCGTCACGGTTGACGTGATCGACGTCGGCGGCGGCTTCCCGTCGTCCTACCCGGACATGGCGCCGCCGCCGCTGGAGCTCTATTTCGAGACGATCCACCGCGCATTCGAGAGCCTGCCGATCAGCTATTCGGCTGAACTGTGGGCAGAGCCGGGCCGTGCGTTGTGCGCTGAGTACAGCAGCGTCGTCGTGCGCGTCGAAAAGCGCCGCGGCAACGAGCTGTACATCAACGACGGCGCGTACGGCGCGCTGTTCGACGCGGCGCACATCGGCTGGCGCTTCCCGGTCACGCTGCTGCGCGAGCCGCAGTCGACCGTGCGCGATCATCCCTTCTCGTTCTACGGACCAACCTGCGACGATCTCGATCACATGGCAGGCCCGTTCCTGCTGCCGGCGGACATCACCGCCGGGGATTATATCGAGATCGGCATGCTCGGCGCTTATGGCTCGGCGATGCGCACCGCGTTCAACGGCTTCGGATCGGACGAGACGGTGATCGTCGAAGACGAGCCGATGGTGTCGCTCTACGTTGCATTGGAACGCGAGGCCGCGTCCAACGTCGTAAAGCTGTAACCGACTGCTTACATTGAAATAGACGGCGGCGCTCGCAGGGGCGCCGTCGTTCTTACGGGTTAACGCGTCCCCTCCGAACGACGTGTGCCATCATGCGAGAAGCAACCCATGACTGACACCCTCACGAAGACCGCGGCGGCAAACGCGCCGATCAACGACACCCGCAAGGCGGAACTGCTGTCGAAGCAGGTCAAGCACATCGACATCAAGTCGTTCGACGCGCGCCCGATCGTCGACGCGATGAGCGACATGAGCTTCACCAGCCGCGACCTCGGCCGCGCGACGAAGATCTACAACGAGATGCTGGCGGACAAGGATTGCACCGTGTGCCTGGTGATCGCCGGATCGACCAGCGCCGGCGGCTGCATGGATCTCTATGCCGATCTGGTGCGCAACAACATGGTCGACGTGATCGTCGCCACCGGCGCCACCATCGTCGACATGGATTTCTTCGAGGGCCTTGGCCACAAGCACTATCAGGCGCTTGAGATCCCCGACGATGATACGCTGCGCTCGCTGTACATCGACCGCATCTACGACACCTACATCGACGAGGAGCAGCTGCAGGACTGCGACTTTACGATCAACAAGATCGCGAACGAGCTGGAACCCAAGGCCTATTCCTCGCGCGCCTTCATCCGCGAGATGGGCAAGTATCTCGTCGAGCACGGCAAGAAGGAGAACAGCCTCGTCAAGCTCGCCTATGAGCATGACGTGCCGATCTTCTGCCCGGCGTTCGTCGACTCGTCGGCCGGCTTCGGCCTCGTCAAGCATCAGGTCGACCGCGCCAAGGAAGGCAAGCCGTACATGATGATCGACGCGGTCGCGGACTTCCGCGAACTGACCGAGATCAAGATCAAGGCGGGCACCACGGGCCTGCTCATGATCGGTGGCGGCGTGCCGAAGAACTTCATCCAGGACACCGTCGTCTGCGCCGAAATCCTTGGTCACGAGGACGTCGAGGTTCACAAGTACGCCGTTCAGATCACCGTCGCCGACGTGCGCGACGGCGCCTGCTCGTCCTCGACGCTGCAGGAAGCCGCGTCGTGGGGCAAGGTGAACACCGGCATCGAGCAGATGGTGTTCGCCGAGGCCGGGTCGGTAATGCCGCTGCTGGCGTCCGACGCCTATCACCGCGGTCACTGGAAGGATCGCGCGAAGCGCGGCTGGGCGAAGCTGTTCGCCTGATCGGCTTGGCCTGACGACAGGTTTGCGCCACACCCTCCGTCGCAAGAGAGAGAGGTGTGGTGCAGATCGATCGTCGGATGGTTCTTGGGGGCGCGCTTGGCGCCGCGATGATGTCGGGACTGGCCCGTGCCCAGGCCCCAAGCCAGCAGCCGGGACAAGCAGGCGCCGTCACTTCCTGGCCGCCCGCCGACCACTTCAGACTATGGCCGGGCCGCGCGCCCGGTGCGCCGCGGGTGCTCCCGCGCCCCGATTTCGCGATGAACGGCGCTCCCCCACGCCGCGAGCTACACCTGCGCGGGGTGGCTGATCCGGTCGTCGGCATCTATCGCGCGTCGCAGCCGGACGGCCGCGCGCTGCTCGCCATCCCCGGTGGCGGTTATCGCTTCATCTCGGTCGAGAACGAAGGCATCAACGTCGCGCGGACCTTCAATCCACTTGGCGTGACCGTCTATGTCCTCGGCTATCGGCTCCCCGGCGAAGGCTGGGCCGATCCGCAGGACGTGCCCTTGCAGGATGCGCAGCGCGCGATGCGGCTGGTGCGCGCACGCGCCTCCACCGACGGCTTCGATCCGGCGAAGCTCGGCATCGTCGGCTTTTCGGCCGGCGGCCTCCTCGCCGCCAGCCTGATCGTCGCGCACGACGATCCCGTTTACGCCAAGGTCGACGCCGCGGACGATGGCTCTGCCCGGCCGGCGTTCGCCGGGCTGGTCTATCCGGTTATTGCCGGCGACGTGATGCGCATTGGCAAGGAAGCCGCCGGCCGCTTCGACACCGCGCGCCGCGTCCGCCGCGACAGCCCGCCCGTGTTCATCGCCCACGCGCTCGATGATCCGCTGGTGCCGCTGGCGCAGCCGCTGTCGATGATGCAGGCCTGCCAGGCCGCCCGCGTTCCCGTGGAAGCCCATTTCTTCCAGGAGGGCGGCCACGGGTTCGGGCCCGCCTATCTGCCGCCGGAACTGCCCGGTTCCCGCTGGCCTGACTTGTTCGATCGCTGGATGAAGCGGGCGCTCGCGACGCCGCGCCCTGCGTGATCAGTCGGGCGGGCGGAGCATCGACCAGAAGCGCGGCCCGCCCCCAGGCACCACCCATTCGTCGGTGATCTCGAAGCCGAGCGAGCGGTAGAAACCGAGGTTCCGCTCGGTCGCGGTCTCGAGATAGGCGGGAAGCCGCCCCGCCGCGCGCGTCAGGCCGGCCCGCACCACTGCGCCGCCCAGGCCCTTCCCCTGCGCAGCCGGATCGCAGCCGGCGATGTGGAGGTACCAGAAGTCGCCGGCGGGCATGTGCGCCGCGATGGCGTTCGACACCTTCAGCGCGCGCTGAATGTTCGCTCCGAGCGCGCGCCACAATGGCCACGCCTGCCGCAACATCGTTGCGGTACTGGTATTCGCCCTTCCGGGCCCCCGCCACAAGGTCGCCGCCTCGGCGCCGCCTGTGACGATCCGCATGCCGGCAGCATCCTCGTCGAACAGCAGCGCGAACAGGCGCGGCAGGCGCCGCGCGCGCTCGACGGGGTCGGGAAAGATCCAGCTCATCGCCGGATCTTCGGCGAAGGCGCGGGCGAGCATGGTCGAAACCCGGCCGCGGTCCGCGCCTCCGGCGATGCGCATCCCGGTCATCGACCAGAACCGCGTGGCCTGACGGGCCTTCCCACTCGACCGATCATCACCCCCTCCTCGCTTCGTTGCCAGCCTGACGTGCCTGACCGGAAACGAAAAGGGCGCCGATCGCTCGGCGCCCTTCGTCTGTTACCGCTGCATCACGACGCTCACGCCGCGTCGCTGCCGGCCTTTTTCTTTTCGGTGTAGACGCGGATCGGCTCCTTGCGGCCCTCCACGACGTCCTTGTCGATCATCACTTCGTCGACCGAATCCATCCCGGGCAGCTCGAACATCGTATCGAGCAGGATCGCCTCGAGGATCGAACGGAGGCCGCGCGCGCCGGTCTTCCGCTCGATCGCCTTCTTCGCGATCGTGACCAATGCGTCGTCAGTGAAGCCAAGCTTCACTTCCTCCATCTCGAACAGCTTCTGGTACTGCTTGACCAGCGCGTTCTTCGGCTCGCTCAGGATCTTCACCAGCGCCGTGACGTCGAGATCCTCGAGCGTCGCAATCACCGGCAGACGACCGACGAACTCAGGGATCAGGCCGAACTTCAGCAGATCCTCAGGCTCGGTCTGGCGCAGCACCTCGCCGGTGCGCTTCTCCTCGGGCGAAGCGACATAAGCGCCAAAGCCGATCGACTTGCCCTGCAGGCGATCGCCGATGATCTTCTCGAGCCCCGAGAAGGCACCGCCGCAGATGAACAGGATGTTCGTCGTATCGACCTGCAGGAATTCCTGCTGCGGATGCTTGCGGCCGCCCTGCGGCGGCACCGAGGCAGTGGTGCCTTCCATGAGCTTCAGCAGCGCCTGCTGCACGCCCTCGCCCGACACGTCGCGCGTGATCGAGGGATTCTCGGCCTTGCGGCTGATCTTGTCGATCTCGTCGATGTAGACGATGCCGCGCTGCGCCCGCTCGACGTTATAATCCGACGCCTGCAGCAGCTTCAGGATGATGTTCTCGACATCCTCGCCGACATAGCCCGCCTCGGTCAGCGTCGTCGCGTCGGCCATGGTGAACGGCACGTCGAGGATGCGCGCCAGCGTCTGCGCCAGCAGCGTCTTGCCGCAGCCGGTGGGGCCGACGAGCAGGATGTTCGACTTCGCCAGTTCCACGTCCGCGCCCTTGGCGCCGTGGTTCAGCCGCTTGTAGTGGTTGTGCACCGCGACGGAGAGCACGCGCTTGGCCTGCTTCTGCCCGATGACATAATCGTCCAGAACGTCGCAGATCTCCTGCGGCGTGGGCACGCCGCCGTCCTTCTTCGAGACGAGCGCGGACTTGGTTTCTTCGCGGATGATATCGTTGCACAGCTCCACGCATTCATCGCAGATGAACACGGTCGGTCCTGCGATGAGCTTGCGAACCTCGTGCTGCGACTTGCCGCAGAACGAGCAATAGAGCGTGCTCTTCGAGTCACCGCCGCTGAGCTTGGTCATTCAATCACATCCTTTTCGGCCGAGCATGGTAACCCGGCCGGTCACAATCCGGCAATGCCGGAAAAGGGCTAACGCGCGTCAGGCCGCCGCAGCCACGTCGTCGGCCGGAGCAGGCCGCTTGTCGAACACCTCGTCGATCAGGCCGAATTCCTTCGCCTCATCACTGCTCATAAACTTGTCGCGATCCATTGCATTCTCGATCACCTCGAGCGGCTGACCGGTGTACTTGGCGTACAACTCGTTCATCCGGCTACGGATGCGCAGAATTTCACGCGCCTGGATCTCGATGTCGCTGGCCATGCCCTGCGCACCGCCCGAGGGCTGGTGGATCATGATCCGCGCGTTGGTCAGCGCCACCCGCATGCCGGGTTCACCCGAAGCCAGGAGGAAGCTGCCCATCGAGGCGGCCTGACCGATGCACACCGTGCCGACGCGCGGCCGAATGTACTGCATCGTGTCATGGATCGCCATGCCCGCCGTGACGACGCCGCCCGGCGAGTTGATGTACATGAAGATGTCCTTCTTCGGATTCTCCGATTCCAGGAACAGCAGCTGGGCGGTGATCAGGCTCGCCATGCCGTCCTCCACGCCGCCCGTCACGAAGACGATGCGCTCGCGCAGCAGGCGGCTGAAGATGTCGAACGAACGCTCGCCGCGGTTCGACTGCTCGATCACGATGGGAACGAGGCCGGCCTGCGTCTGCTGCATGCCGACGCCGGCGCGCGCCAGGGCGCCTGCGAAGTCGCCGGTCTCGAACGGATTGTGCATGAAAACTCTCTCTTATGCCCTGAAGAACACCTATGTCGCGCGCGCGACCGGGGACTTCAAGCCCCCGCCCTGCCAGTGTCGCGCGTCAATTGCGCCGGCCGAAGAAGGTGTAGGTCAGCGCCAGGCCACCGGCGAACTGGTCGCGCGATCCGTAGCGCCGCACCACCGGAGAACGCGCCGCATCGTCGATCAGGCGGTCATACTTGGCATAGGTGTAAATGCCCCAGCGCGGCGTCAACTGCTTGAGGAAGCCCGCATTGGCGCCGACCGCCTGCACCCCGCCCGAGGGGCGGAAGGCGGGCAGCCCCGACGGGGCGACCGCCTCCGGCGGAACGCCGAAATAGGCGCGCTGGTAGCGACCGTTCGTGATGGTGAGCCGCGGGCCGATCGCGAACAGCCAATCGTCTCCGTCGCGGGCGACGTAATCAACGCTCGCGAAGCTGATCAGCCCCTTGTGGCCGCCAACGCCCTGCCGCACCTCCAGCCGCGCCCGTACCGGTGCGGCGAAACTGTATTGAACAAAGGCACCGGGCTCGAAGGTGAACCCCACGCGCGGCACGCCCGGCACATCACGCCCGCGGCGCTTCCCTTCGAATCCGATTGCAGGACCGGCTTCAAAACCGTTCGAACGGAAGACCGGGAAACCGAAGCTTTCGTCCGCCGCCTCGAAGTCAAAGTCAGCATTGGCGTCCGCGCGGGCCAGGTCGAAGAACGGACGAACATTGTAATCGTCAGATCCGGGATAGCGCGGCACCAATTGCGGGCCGATCCCGACTCGTATTCTGCGAGACGAGTTATCGCTCTGCGCTGCTCCCGCAGTCGACCAGAGGGTGCCTGCGAGCACAAGCGCCGCTACGCGGCACGATAAAGCGTTCGTCATCCACGAACGCTAGGCTGAATAATTCAACCTGACCAGTGGTTTCAGGCAGATCCAGGCGCGCGGTGCGCGAGATACGCCAGGCGGCGCACTTCGCGTCGCCCGCGGACCACCGTATCAAGGATCAGTCCGGCAAAGCCGCACAGCGCCGCCAGGATCGTGAGCCCGGTAACGAGGATCGCGGTGGGGAAGCGCGGCACGAGGCCGGTATGCACGTAGGTGATCGCAAGCGGGATCGCGAGCAGCACGGCCAGCGCCAGAAGGACGGCACCAAAGGCACCGAAGAACCACAAGGGCCGCTCGATCCGGTACAGCGTCGCGATCGTGCCCAGGATACGCCAGCCGTCGCGATACGTGCTGAGCTTCGACACCGATCCTTCCGGCCGAGCGAAATACGGCGTCTCGATCTCCGCCACCGGCATTTTCAACTCGAGCGCGTGAACCGAAATCTCGGTCTCGATCTCGAACCCGACCGACAGCACCGGGAAGCTCTTGACGAAGCGTCGCGAGAACACCCGGTATCCGCTTAGAATATCGCTGAAGCTGCGCCCGAAGAGTTGAGCGAGCATGCCGGTGAGCAATGCATTGCCCAAGCGATGCCCGCGGCGATAGGCGGCCGCTGCCTCCCCCACCCGGCAGCCCACGACCATGTCGAGCTGCTCGTCCAGCATGCGGCGCACGAGCAGCGGCGCGGAGGCGGCGTCATAGGTCGAGTCGCCGTCCGCCATGACATAAACGTCAGCATCCACGTCGGCGAACATCCGGCGCACGACGGCGCCCTTTCCCTGGGTCCGCTCGGTGCGCACGACGGCGCCGGCCGCTCGCGCCACCTCGACGGTGCGGTCCTGCGAATTGTTGTCGTAAACATAGATCGTGGCGTCGGGCAGTGCGGCGCGAAAGCCCGCGATCGTCTGCGCGATCGCCGCTTCCTCGTTATAGCACGGCAGCAGCACGGCGATCACTGGTTCAGCCACGTTCACATCCCATCGCCACCATGGCCACCCGGGCAGGGCTCACCGGCCGGCGGTCTCATAATCCCAAGGTTCTTGCGAAAGGGTGGATGCCGGGCAAGCCGGCGTGACGCCTGGCGTCAAAGAAACCGCCCGCATCGCCCGTGGCCCGCAAGGGCCCGGACGATGCAGCGGTACGTCGTGATATTAGCCTTCGGCCTTCGGTGCAGCCTTCTTGGTCGCCTTCTTGGGCTTGGCTTCGGCTGCCGGTGCGTCGGCCGCAGCCTCGTCGCCTGCCGCGGCCTTAGCCTTCTTCGCCGCCGGCTTCTTGGCCGGAGCAGCCTCTTCGCCGGCCTCGGCGTCAGCCGCCTTCTTCTTGGCGCCCGGCTTCTTCGCCGGCTTCGCAGCCGCTTCGTCCTCGGCGGGTGCAGCAGCCTCGTCAGCAGCTGGCTCGTCGGTCACCGGTTCGGCAGCCTTCTTCTTGGACGCAGCCTTCTTCTGCTTCGGCTTGTGATTGTCGTGATCATGGTGATGCGTGCCGGTCGCGAAACCGTCCTCGCTCTCGATCGCGGCTTCCAGCTCCTCGCGGGTCGTCTCGCGCTCGGTGACCTCGGCCTTCTCGAACAGGAAGTCGACGACCTTGTCCTCGTAGAGCGGCGCGCGCAGCTGGGCAGCCGCCATCGGCTCCTGCTGGATGTACTGGATGAAACGCTGCTGGTCCTCGCCGCGATACTGCTGCGCAGCCTGGGCGATCAGGCGGTTCATTTCCTGCTGCGTCACCTCGACGCCATTTGCCTGGCCGATCTCGCTCAGCAGCAGGCCAAGACGGACGCGGCGCTCGGCGATCTTGCGATAATCGTCGCGCTCCTTCTCCATCTCTTCCATCGCCGCCTTCGGATCGGGCTCATGGGTCGCCTCATGCTCGAGCTGCGCCCAGATCTGCTGGAACTCGGCCTCGACCATCGACGGCGGCACTTCGAAATCGTGGCCGGCAGCGAGCTGGTCGAGCAGCTTGCGCTTCATGTGCGTGCGGGTGAGGTTGCCGAGCTCGCTCTCGATCTGCCCACGGATCAGGCCGCGCAGCTGCTCCAGGCTCTCGAGGCCCAGGTTCTTCGCCAGCTCTTCGTCAACAGTTGCCTCGCCGGCGGTCTTCACCGATTTCACGACGAGGTCGAACGTCGCGTCCTGGCCGGCGAGTTCCTTCGCCTGATAGTCCTCGGGGAAGGTCACCTTGATCTGGCGCTCGTCACCGGCCTTCACGCCGACGACCTGATCCTCGAAGCCCGGGATCAGGCGGCCAGCGCCCAGCTCGACCGCCATGTCGCTGCCGGTGCCGCCCTCGAAGGCAACGCCGTCCATCGTCTTGCCGACGAAATCGACTGTGACGAGGTCGCCCATCTTGGCGACATAGCCTTCCTCGGTGTCGTCCCAGCGCTTCGTCTGGTCGGCGAACTTCTGCAGCTGCTCGTCGATCACGGCGTCGTCGGCCGGAACGGTCAGCTTCTCGAGCTTCAGGCCGTCAATCGCCGGCGCCGGCACCTGCGGCAGCACTTCCAGCTCGACCTTCAGCTCGGCATCCTTGCCCGGCTCATAGCCTTCGACGAGCTCGACCGACGGCTGGATCGCGGGGCGCAGCTGCTGCTCGGCGATCAGCGCCTGAATGCCTTCCTGGATCGAGCTGTTGAGCGCGTCCTGATGAAGCGCCGGGCCGTGCATCTTGCGCACGAGGTTGGCCGGCACCTTCCCGGGGCGGAAGCCGGGCATGCGAACCTGCGGCGCAACGCGCTTCAGCTCTGCATCAACCCGCGCATCGATGTCCTTCGCCGGAATGGTCAGCGTGTAGGCGCGCTTCAGGCCCTCGTTCAACGTCTCGACAGTCTGCATCTTCGTGCCTTCAACTGAAATTTCGTGGATGGTGCCTGCCCGCGGCAACGCCGCGGATGACTGGTGCGGGCGAAGGGACTCGAACCCCCACATCTTGCGATACTGGAACCTAAATCCAGCGCGTCTACCAGTTCCGCCACGCCCGCATCTAGGCACCGCCGATCGCGGGGCCTCTATACCGCGCGCGAGCGCACGGCAAGCGGCGCGAGCAACCGCCGCAGCCGCCAATCGTTGGTGGCGCGAGAGGAAAGCAACAAATGGCTACCGTACCCCCCGCCGAAGTCCCCCCGCAGCCGAGCCAGGCGCCCGAACCGAGCGCACCGCCGCCCGAGATCAACCCGCCCGGCCCGGACATCGATCAGCCCGCGCCAAGCTCGCCCGGCACCGATCCGTCTCCGGTTCAGCCAACCGACTGACGCCTCGTCTCTGCGCGTCGCGGGCCCTGCGTCCGGCGACGCGCCAGCCCGCCCGGGCGCGCGGCCTCACGCGTCGAAGGTTGCGCCCTGCTCCTCCGCTCCGCCCGCCCGCTTCACGGGTGCAGGCGCAGGTACGGCCTTGTTGGCGAAGAGGCGGAAGCCGCTCGGCAGTCGGCCCGGCCGACGTCCCTCGATTGCCGCCTCCACCGCGTTGATCGCCGACAGCAACGCGCGCTGCGTATAAGGCTTGGCGAGGCAGCCCGTCGCATAGGCTTCGGCATCGCCCGGGCAATTGCCCGTCACGAACATGACGGGGATGTCGCGTTCGGACGCGGCCCGCGCCACGTCGATGCCCGTCCCGTCGGCGAGCGCCACGTCGACCAGCACGAGGTGAATGTCGACGCCGGTTTCGATCACCGCCAGCGCATCCACCACCCGATCGACGGTTGCGACGATCTCATAATCGCGATCGGTCAGCAGGTGCTCGGTGTCGAACGCAACCAGCGGCTCGTCCTCGACGACGAGCAATCGGACGATGGACCGTTTCTTCCGCCCGAAAATCATCACTATTCCCGCACCTACTCGCACCGGACCACACGATGATAACGCGGCAGTGCGCGCCGGGTCGCAAATATTTTCGCGCAGCGCACACAACGGTTGTATCAGCGCGCCATGCCGACATCTCCTGCCGACGGTTCGCCGTCGTCCCGCCCGCTCCATCGTATCGCCAAGCTGCTCGCCCGCGCCGGCGTCGCCTCGCGCCGGGAGATTGAGCGGATGATCGCCGAGGGCCGCGTGGCGCTGAACGGCGCACCGGTCGAGACGCCCGCGACGCTGCTCGCCTCGCTCGATGGCGTGACGGTCGACGGCAACCCCGTCGCCGCGCCGGAGCCCGCGCGCCTGTTCCTGTTCCACAAGCCGACTGGCGTGCTGACGACCGAGCGTGACCCCGCCGGCCGCCCCACCATCTATGATCGCCTGCCCAAGGGCCTCCCGCGGCTGATGCCGGTCGGCCGGCTCGACCTTAATACCGAGGGGGTGCTGCTGATGACGACCGACGGTGGCCTGAAGCGTCAGCTCGAACTCCCGGCTACCGGCGTCGAGCGCGCCTACCGTGCCCGCGCGTACGGCCGGATCAGCCAGCCGCAGCTCGAGGAGCTGATCGAAGGCGTGGAGATCGAGGGCGTCCGCTACGGCCCGATCGACGCCAATATCGAGCGTCGCACCGGCACCAATGTGTGGATCGAGATGATCCTCAAGGAAGGCAAGAACCGCGAAGTCCGCCGTGTGCTGGAACATCTCGGCCTGCAGGTCAGCCGGCTGATCCGCACGCGCTACGGCCCATTCGTTTTGGGCGACCTGGCACCCGGCCAGATCGGCGAAGTGCGCCGCCACGACGTGGAAAGCTTCCGCGCCGATCCGGCTCGCCGCGAGTTGCCCCAGCCCGCGAGACGCCGCGCGGTCTCCGTCGTGGAGCCGTCCGCCGAGATGATCCGGGCGCCTGTCGCCGACCAGAACGCAGCGCGCGCGAAGCCCGCGCGCCCGGCCCGCCCTCCGCGGCAAGGCGGCCCCAAGAACGAACCGCGCCGGCGCGCCGACGGCTCGGTCGCCGTGCGCGGTGCTGGCGGACGAACCAACCGCGCCCGGTCCTTCCGCGAATCGCACAGCGACAATGAACCGGTCCCCAGCGCGCCCCGCGCGCCCAGGCCAAGGCAAGGAAAGCCCGGCTCCGCCTCGTCAGGGCGGACTGATGGCGTCCAATCACGCCCGGGTCGCGCAGATTCGTCGCGCCCGTCCGTCGGCGGCGTGCCTCGTTCGCCCCGTAGCGGCGGCCCACGCCAAGGCGGCACCGGCGCCTCGCGGCCGGGCGGCCCCCGTCCCCCCCGGCCAGGCAAGCCCCGGCCGCCGCGCCCGCGGGGTGATCGCTGATGCGGATCATCGCCGGGCAATGGCGCGGCCGCCCGCTTGCCGCCCCGAAGGGAGACGCGACCCGGCCGACCGCGGACCGTACGCGTGAGGCGCTGTTCTCGATGCTCACCAGTCGCGTCGGCACCATGGAGGGACTCGCCGTCGCCGATCTGTTCGCCGGCTCCGGCGCACTCGGGCTGGAGGCGCTGTCTCGCGGCGCGGGGACATGCCTGTTCGTGGAGCAAGATCGCGCCGCGCTCGATGCGCTGCGCGCCAACGTCGCTGCGCTCGGCGCGACCGGGGCGGAGATCCGCGCCGGCAGCGTCATGTCGCTCGGCCCCGCACGTGCGCCGCTCGACCTCATCATGATGGACCCGCCTTATGCCAGCGGCGCTGGCGCGGTGGCGCTGGACAAGCTCTCGCGGCTCGGCTGGACGTCGCCGGGCACCTGGATCAGCATCGAAACCGGGCGGACCGAGGATGTGAACGTCGCCGGCTTCGCAGCGGACACGGTGCGCGTCCATGGCAAGGCGAAGCTGACGATCCTTCGCGCGGTCGCTTAGGGTTCCAGCACCACCGCATGGGCGCGCGGCGTGCCGCGCACCGCAAGCAGGGCGATGAAGCTGAGCGCTGCGGCCGCGCTGCCGTAGAGGCCGACGGCGCCAAGCCCGTAGCTGCCCGCCAGCGCCTGGCCCACCAAAGGGGTCAGGCCGCCGCCCAGCACGCCCGCGACGTTGAACGCCATCGATGCGCCAGTGTAGCGCACGCGCGGCGGGAACAGTCCCGGCAGCCACGCGCCAAGCGGGCCGTAGACGAACCCCATCAGCAGCAGCGCGAGCGAGAGGTAGAGGAACACCTGCAGCAGCGAGCCGGAGCCCAGCATCGGCCCAAGCAGGAAGCCGGCGATCACCACGCCCACGCACCCGCCGGCCAGCACGCGCCGCTCATCGAAGCGGCGATCCGCCAGCCATGCCGAGGCGTAGATGCCGACCGCCATGAACAGGATCGCGCCAAGCTGGACCAGCAACATCGACTGCATCGGATAGCCAAGCGTCTTGGTGCCATAGCCGAGCGTGAACGCCGTCGCGATATAGTAGAGCGCGAAGCAGGCGATCGCCCCGATCGTTCCAGCGAGAGTCGCACCGCCATGGTGCCGCATCAGTTCGGCGAAGGGCACCGCGGGCGGCGGCGCTTCCTCCAGCGCGGCGGCGAATTCCGGCGTCTCGGTCAGCTTCAGGCGGATCCAAAGGCCAAGCGCGACGAGCAGCGCGCTGACCAGGAACGGGATGCGCCAGCCCCAATCGCGGAACTGCTCCGGCGTCAGCCATACGCCGAGCAGCAGGAACAGGCCGTTCGCCGCGATGAACCCGGCGGGCGCGCCCATCTGCGGGGCGCAGCCAAAGCGCGCGCGCCAACCCGGCGGCGCATTTTCCACCGCCAGCAGCGCCGCGCCGCCCCATTCACCGCCGAGGCCAAAGCCCTGGCCGAAGCGCAGCAGGCAAAGGATGAAGGGCGCCCACCAACCGGCCGAAGCATAAGTCGGCAGGAACGCGATCAACGTGGTGGACAGCCCCATGGTGAGGAGGCTTGCGACCAACGTCGACTTGCGCCCGATGCGGTCGCCGAAATGGCCGAAGAAGGCCGCGCCGACCGGCCGAGCAAAGAACGCTACCGCCAGCGTCGCGAAACTCGCCATCTGCTGCATGCCGGGCTCGGCGGAAGGGAAGAAGATCTCCCCGAACACCAGGCTCGCCGCCGTCGCGTAGATGTAGAAATCGTAGAACTCGACCGTCGTGCCGACGAAACTTGCGGTGAGGACGCGGGCGGAGGAATTGCTGCTGGCGGTCGCGGTCATTCTTCCCCTCTCCGCTTGCGACGCGGGGAGGTCAACTGGCGAGGCTACGACGGCAATCGCGGGCCGGTCAGTTGCCGGTGACGAAGTCCTGCAGGTTGGTCGCCGTGGTGCTCAGGCTGTCCGGCGTCACGACCACCGTCGCCCCCGGCGCCAGCACCGCTTCGACACGGCCACGATAGGCGTCCGGCAAGGTCACGTCGCCGGCCGCCAGATCCTCGTCCACCGATTGCCCGGGCAGCGCGATGCGGGACCATTGGGTCGCGGGATCCCCCGTTCCGCCGCGGTAGCTGTAGAGATACGCATGGGTCACCGGGCGAGCGACCGACACGGGCACCCGCCCGATGATCCGTCCGCCGCGGATCACCGTCAAGGCGCGGTCGGCGGTGCTGACCACGAACGATACCGATCCCGTCGGCGAACGCTCCGGCTCCCAGAAGGCGCTCGCCAGGCGCGGCGCTGGCAGGCCGCTCTTGGCCGCGCCGATCAGGTCCGCGGCCGCCGCGATCGAGGGCAGCGCCGCCTGCTTCGTCACTACCACCGTCATGCCCAGCCGCGTCTGGTCGTAGAGCAGCTTGGCGAAGGCGTCGGGCAAGCGGATGCAACCGTGCGACGCGGCATGGCCGGGCAGCTTGCCGGCGTGAAGCGCGATCCCGTCCCAGGTCAGCCGCTGCATGAAAGGCATCGGCGCGCTATTGTAGAGGTTTGAATAATGCTCCTTCTTCTTCTGGAGCACGGTGAAGATGCCGACGGGCGTCTCATGCCCGCGCTTGCCGCTCGAGATCGTCGTGATCCCGATCGGCACGCCGTTGCGGTAGACCACCGCGCGCTGCGTCTCCAGGCTCACCACCATCAGCATCGGCCCCTCGGGTGCCGTCTGCGGCGCCCAGAGATATTCGCCCGGCTTCAGCGCCCGCGCCGCGCGCAGCACCGATGCATTGTCGAGCGTCGCCTTGCCCGTAACGGTGATCGGCGGCTGCGCCGGCTCCGCCTGGATCGGCAATGCGGCGAGAAGAAGCGCGTACATCATCCCTGCCCCTTACCCGCCCCCGGCGCTTCCGGCCAGCACCCGGCGGCGAGCGACGCCACACGTCCGTCGGGCGTTAGTCCATGCCGGGATAGGTCGTGAATTCCGGCAGGTCCGTCATTCCCCTGGTCCACGACAGGCGATCCTTGATCATGATCTGCGCGCCCGGCGGCTGGCTTTCAGGGTCATCGAGCGTGCCGGAATGGATGTCGATGATCCCCGGCAGGAAGGCTGGATTGCGATAAAACAGGCCGGTGCCGCACGTGCCGCAAAACTCGCGGCTGCCGTGCTCCGACGACTGATAGCTGACGGGCGAACCCTCGATCGTCACCTGATCGGCCTTGAACGCGATCCAGCCCACCATCGGCGCGCCGGACCAGCGCCGGCAATCATCGCAATGGCACAGCGCATGATGCTCAGGCGCGCCTTCCGCGGACCAGCTGATCGCGCCGCAGTGACACTTGCCCGTGATCGCCATGCTATCCTCCCAGCTTTTCGTTGCCGCTTTGTTCTCACGGATTGCGTCGTCGCGCAAGCCTGACTACCTGTCCCGGGTGACTGATCTCTCCGCCGATACCCAGCTCGCCGATCCGCCATACCTGCGCGGCCTCAATCCGCCGCAGCGCGAGGCGGTGCTCACCACCGATGGCCCGGTGCTGGTCCTCGCCGGCGCCGGCACCGGCAAGACGGCGGCGCTAACGGCGCGACTCGCCCACCTGCTATGGACGCGAAAGGCCTATCCGAGCGAGATCCTCTCCGTCACCTTCACCAACAAGGCCGCGCGCGAGATGCGCGAGCGCGTTGGCCGCCTCGTCGGCGACGCGGTGGAAGGCATGCCGTGGCTCGGCACCTTCCACGCGATCGGCGCCAAGATGCTGCGCCGCCATGCCGAACTGGTCGGGCTGCAAAGCAACTTCACCATCCTTGATACCGACGATCAGCTTCGCCTGCTGAAGCAGCTGATCGCCGCCGCCGACATCGACGAGAAGCGCTTCCCCGCGCGCAGCCTCGCCGGGCTGATCGACGAATGGAAGAACAAGGGGCTCACCGCCCGTGATATCGACGCCGGCGAAAGCGAGCGCTACGCGAACGGCCGCGGCGGCGAGCTTTACGAGCAATATCAGGCCCGTCTGCGCGCGGTGAACGCGTGCGACTTCGGCGACCTGCTGCTCCACGTCCTCACCATCCTGAAGACGAACCGGGAGGTGCTGGAGCAATACCAGCAGCGCTTCCGCTACATCATGGTGGACGAATATCAGGACACCAACTCGGTCCAGTATCTCTGGCTCAGGCTGCTGGCACAGGAGCGGCGCAACATCTGCTGCGTCGGTGACGACGATCAGTCGATCTATTCCTGGCGCGGCGCGCAGGTGGAGAACATCCTGAAGTTCGAAAAGGACTTCCCCGGAGCCAAGGTCATCCGGCTGGAGCAGAATTACCGCTCGACGCCGCATATCCTCGGCGCGGCCGGCGGCGTGATCGACAACAACACCGGCCGGCTCGGCAAGTCGCTGTGGACCGAGCTCGACGTCGGCGAGAAGGTCCGCGTGATCGGCGTGTGGGACGGGCCGGAAGAGGCACGCCGCGTCGGCGAGGAGATCGAGGCCTGTCAGCGCAACGGCAAGAGCCTCGACGATATCGCGATCCTCGTGCGCGCGCAGCATCAGACGCGCGAGTTCGAAGACCGCTTCATCGCCATTGGCCTGCCTTATCGCATCGTAGGCGGCTTCCGCTTCTACGAGCGGCAGGAAATCCGTGACGCGCTGGCCTATCTGCGCGTCGTCAACCAGCCCGCCGACGACCTTGCGTTCGAACGGATCGTCAACACGCCCAAGCGCGGGCTCGGCGACAAGGCGGTGGCGAAGGTCCACCAGCTCGCGCGCGCCGAGGGCCTGCCGCTCACAGCCGCCGCCGCACGCATCCTCGATACCGACGAGCTGACGCCCCAGGCGCGCCGCGCGCTCGGGAACCTCGTCGGCGACATCGCGCGCTGGCGGCAGATGTCACGCGAACTGCCGCATCCCGAGCTCGCCCGCCAGCTGCTCGACGAAAGCGGCTACACCGCCATGTGGCAGGCGGAGAAGTCGACCGAGGCAGCCGGTCGGTTGGAGAACCTCAGCGAACTCGTCCGGGCGATGGAAGAATATGAAAGCCTCGGCGCGTTCCTCGAACACGTCAGCCTCGTCATGGACAATGAAGGGACGCGCGAGGATCCCAAGGTCACCATCATGACGATCCACGCCGCCAAGGGGCTGGAATTCGACACCGTGTTCCTGGCCGGTTGGGAGGAGGGCATCTTCCCGTCGCAGCGCGCGCTCGACGAAGGCGGCACGCGCAGCCTGGAGGAGGAACGCCGCCTCGCTTACGTCGCGATCACTCG
The DNA here is from genome assembly GCF_045371305.1 of Sphingomonas sp. 179-A 2A2 NHS. Taxonomy (NCBI): domain Bacteria; kingdom Pseudomonadati; phylum Pseudomonadota; class Alphaproteobacteria; order Sphingomonadales; family Sphingomonadaceae; genus Sphingomonas; species Sphingomonas sp. 179-A 2A2 NHS. Next base: position 156,021 of record NZ_JBIQDE010000003.1, read on the forward strand.
CGCCCGCCGCCGCGCCGTGATCCTCCACGCCGCGAACCGCCGCATCTACGGCCAGTGGACCTCGTCGATCCCGTCGCGCTTCGTGAACGAACTTCCCGCCGACCATGTCGAGACCGAGACGACCATGTCCGGCGGCGAAAGCCTGTGGCGCGCCAATTGGTCAGAACGCGCCGATCCCTTCGCGGATGTCGGCCGCGGCACCGGGCGCGGGCCCGGATGGCAGCGCGCCGCCGGCACGCTCGGCGCAAAGCCGGGCGGCGAGTGGCAGACCCGCACCTTCTCGCGCGAGCCGACCCGCGTGGTCGAAAGCCGCTCGCCTTCCGTCAGCCTCGGCAACAAGGGGCGGGACGATCTGTCGGTCGGCCTTCGCGTCTTCCACCAGAAGTTCGGCTACGGCACGATCGAGGAGATCGAGGGCAACAAGCTCGAGATCGAGTTCGAGAAGGCCGGCCGCAAGCGCGTGATGGACAGCTTCGTCTCGCTTCCGTGAAGCCACGATGATCGCCGCCGTTACAGCGTCATCTTGAATCCCAGGTGGCTCTGCTCGAACCCGGCGCGTGCCCAGAAGCGATGCGCCGCCGTCCGCAAGCCATGCGACAGCAACTGCACCGTAGCACACCCGGCCGCGCGGCACTGCTCCACCGCCCAGCGGACGAAAGCTTCGCCGGCGCCCCGCCCCCGCAGGTCAGACGCGATCCGCACCGCCTCGATCTGCCCGTGCCAGCTGCCCTTCGCCGACAGGCCCGGGATCACCAGCAACTGCATCGTGCCGATGATGCGGCCATCCTCGTCGGCCACGACCAATCGTTGATAGGGAGTCGCCTGCATCGCGCGGAAGGTATCGAGATAGCGCGCGTTCAGCGGCAGCGACGGATCCTCTCGCGCGGCGCCAAGCACGTCGTCGGCAAGCAGCGCGACGATCGCCGGAAGATCGGCCTCGTCCGCATCGCGGTAGGTAATGGTCATCTCCGGCATCTAGGGGTCGGCAGGGACAACAACAACGCAAGTCCTCGCCTGGCCGCGGCGGGCCGATGCTACCGTTCAGGAACGATACGTCGGCGAAACCGTATCGCAGCCACGCCCACTGTTGGGCATCGAGAGGATAGTCCCATGTCTATTCGTCGCTTCGGCATCGCCCTTGCCACCGCCGGAACCGCCGCCTGCCTCGCCGTCGGCACGCCCGCCGCTGCGCAGTCGGCGGCCGACACCGCCCGCTTCCGTGCCGCGCAGGAACGCTTCGCCCGCGAGCTGGACACCTTCCGCAGCGAGTTCGACCGCTATCAGTCGCTGCAGCGGATTCCCGGCGCCGGCTCGCGCGATCCACGCTGGGACGATGGCCGCACGGCGCCCCCGCCGGTGCGCTACAATGATGATGGCGAGTGGCGCGACGAGGGCGACTATGATCCCGCCCGCTATTATCGCTCGGGCTCGCAATATCAGGAACGTGCGCTGGCGCCGACGGACCGCGTCTATTCCGGCTCGGACGGCCGCTATTACTGCCGCCGACCGGATGGCACCACCGGCCTCATCGTCGGCGGCGCCGCTGGCGGCATTCTCGGCAATGTGATCGACGGCGGGCGCAGCCGCACTGTTGGCACCCTGCTCGGCGGCGCGCTTGGCGCTCTCGCCGGCCGCGCGGTCGATCAGAACAGCCAGCAGATCCGCTGCCGATGAGCGAAGCGCGGGCGCTGATCGAGCAGCTCGGCCTCGCGCCGCATCCGGAAGGTGGCCATTACCGCGAGACGGTAAGGCTGCCCGCCGGGGCGGGCGGGCGATCGCCGATGACCGCGATCCTGTTCCTGCTCGATCGTGACGAGCGGTCGCACTGGCACCGGGTCGACGCAGCGGAGCTATGGCTGTGGCACGGCGGCAATCCGCTGACGCTCCGCATCGCGGAGGCCGGCATCGTCACCACGCACCGGCTCGATCGCGACAGCCCGCAGGCCTTGGTGCCCGCGCACGCATGGCAGGCGGCGCACGCCGACGCGGGCTGGGCGCTCGTCGGCTGCGTCGTCACGCCCGGGTTCGACCTCGCCGGCTTCGACCTTGCGCCGCCGGGCTGGTCACCGCCCGGCGCGTAGGTCTCAGCCGTCTATGGCGAGCAGGGTCACGCCCTCGTAGCGGGGCTCGGCCGGGTTGAACAATTCGCTGGGGGTGAAGCGCCGCGGCGTCACGCGCATCCCGCCAAGGCCCGCGATCTTGAACGCGCCGACCTTGGGCTCCCTGGGCGGCTTGCCGTCCCGTTCGAGCGTCACGGCGTCGAGATAATATTCGCCGTGCTTGGTGTACACGATGTGCGGTGCCAGCGTGACGGAGCCAAGATTGTAGGTGGCGGCAAGTGCCTGCTGCTTCACGATCGCCTCGAAGACGACCGGCATGGTCGCTGGAGGAGCGGGCGGCGGCGCGACCCGATCTTCATCGGTGTTCAGCTTCATGCTCACCGGTCTAACTCAACCTGCTGCACCGCAGCAACAATCGTTTTCCGCAACTGTTCGTTCCATCTTTGCATGCTGTCGAGGGCACAGCGCATTACCGCCGCGCCCCCTTTGTGGTTGGCTTCAGCTCGCGGGGCCCATCAGCCTCTGCGCGAAATACACCGTCTGCAACGCCTGCAGCCGTGCACCCTGGGCGATGTCCGCGTCGCCCGAATGTCCGCCGGCGGTATCCTCGTAGAAGAGGTACGGCAGGCCGAATTCCTTCATCCGCGCCGCGAACTTGCGCGCATGCTGCGGCCCGACGCGATCGTCCTTGGTCGTCGTCCAGATATAGGGCTCGGGGTAACGCACCCCCTTCTTCAGCGCGTGGTAGGGCGAGATACGCGCCAGGAACGCGCGCTCCTCGGGCACGCTGACCGATCCATATTCGTCGACCCAGGATGCGCCCGCCGCAATTCCTTCGTACCGCAGCATGTCGAGCAGCGGCACCTGGATCGTCACCGCCTCCCAAAGCTCGGGATGCTGCGTCATCTCGACGCCCATCAGGAGCCCGCCGTTCGATCCGCCGTAGATGCCAAGCTTCGACGGCTTGGTGATGCCGCGCTTCTCCAGATCGCGGGCAACGCTCGCGAAATCGTCGAACACGATCTGCCGCTTGGTCTTCCGGCCCGCCTCGTGCCACGCGGGCCCGAACTCGCCGCCGCCTCGGATGTTGGCGAGCACGAAGGCCCCGCCGCGTTCCAGCCACAGCTTGCCGGTGATCCCCGAATAGGCCGGCGTGCGCGACACCTCGAACCCGCCGTAAGCGGTCATGATCGTCGGCGTGTCACCGGTCAGCTTGCCGGCGCGGTGAACCACGAAATAGGGCACCTTGGTGCCATCCGACGAGGTCGCCTCGAACTGCTCCACCGTCAGCCCCGTCGCATCGAAGCGCGCGGGCAGCGCCTTCACCTCGACGGGTGCGGCAGTACCTGCGGCGTCGAACGCCATCAGCCGCGTCGGCGTGGTGAAGCCCGAAACGGCCAGGTAGCCCCGGTCGCTGCCAAGCTCGCTCGTCACCAGATCCACCGAAAGGTTGTCCGGCAGTGCCAGCGTGCGGCTCGTCCAGCCGTCGCCGTTCGGCGTGAACACCATCGCGCGGCCACGAACATTGTCATAAACCGATGCCACCACCGCGTTTCGGGTCACCGTCACATTGTCGCGATCGACCGATTGGCGCGCGGCCGGCTTGAAGATCAGCTGCGGCGTGCCGCCACCCTTGTGCGCCTCCTCCAGCGTCAGCGAGGCGAGCGATCCTTCCGGCAGCGCACCCCACGGTTCGCTGGCGCGGATGATCAGCCGGCCATCCACCATCCCGCGAATGCTGGTCTTCTCCGGCATGGCAATGCGGACAACCTGCTTGCCGTTCCAGATCAGCTGTTCGGACGTGAAGAAGGTCTTGCCGCGCGAGATCAGCACCGCGCGGTTTCCCTTGGCATCGACGACGACCGCCGGCCACACGCCGATATCGTCCACGGTGCCCTGGTAGATCTCCTGCGCCGCCTCCAGCGGCTGGCCGCGCTTCAGGATCTTCACGATGCGCGGATAGCCGGACTTGGTCAGCGCGCCCGCGCCCCAGTCGCGCGACACGATCAGCGTGTCGGCATCGATCCAGTCGGCGCCCTGCTTCGATGTCGGGAGGTTGAAGCCGCCCTCGACGAACTTGCCCGTCTCCAGGTCGAACTCGCGCATGGTGGTGGCGTCTTCGCCGCCCTCGCTCAGCGCGATCAGGCAGCGCCGCTCGTCGGGCTCCAGACACGTCGCGCCCTTCCACACCCACTTCTTGCCCTCCGCCTTGGACAGCGCGTCGAGATCGATCAGCGTCGTCCATTTCGGCGTTGCCGAGGCGTAGTCCGCTGCGCTCGTCCAGCGCCAGATGCCCTGCGGATGCTCCTTGTCGCGCCACAGGTTGAAGATCCGCCCGGCGATCATTTGCGGCATCGGGATGCGATCTTCAGCGGAGGCGATCTCCAGCGCCTCGTTGAAGAACGTCTGGTAGCGCGGGTCGGATTCCAGCCGCGCCAGCGTGCGCTTGTTCTCCGCTTCGACCCAGGCGAGCGGCTTCGCGCCATCCTTGTCTTCGAGCCAGATATGAGGATCATCGGTCATCGTCTTGATCTGGGCGACAGCCCCCGTCGCTGCAAGCGCCGCAAGGGCCACACCGATCGTCCAACGCTTCATTCTTCACTCATCCTCTTGGTTCGGCGACGATCTCTACGCAATTGCCGCTGCGTCACAACGCTTGTCCCTCTGGTGCGTCTGGCTATGGCAAAACCAATGTCTGACGGCCTCCCCCTCCCCCGCCGCCTGGTCGCGATCGCTGCGCTGGGCTGTGGATCCGCCTTGGTGATCATCGACGGCAGCGTGGCGAACGTCGCGCTGCCCACCATCGCGCGCGATCTGGGGGTGGAGCCAAGCTCCGTCGTCTCGATCGTCACCGTCTATCAGGTGATGCTGGTGATGCTGCTTCTCCCCTTCGCCGGGCTCGGTGAGCGGATCGGCCTGAAGCGCACATACCAGGCGGGCCAGGTCATCTTCGCCTGCGCGACGCTGCTCTGTTTCTTCGCCAAGAGCCTCCCCTTCCTGCTGATCGTCCGCGCCGTGCAGGCGATCGGCGCGGCGGGCGTGCTCAGCGTCTCGTCGGCGCTCATCCGCCAGACCTATCCCGCGAGCCAGCTTGGCCGCGGGCTCGGCATCAATTCGGTTATCGTGTCGAGCTCCGCCGCGCTCGCGCCCACGATCGGCGGCCTCATCCTGGCGGTCGCGCCGTGGCCTTGGGTGTTCGCCAGTGCGATCCCCTTCGCCGTGATCAGCATCGCACTCGGCCGCTCGCTTCCCAACCCGCCGCCGGGGCTGACGCAGCTCGATTTCCTCGGCGCCGGCCTGTGCGCCGCCACCTTCGGCCTGGTGATCGGCGGCGCCGAAACCTTCGTCCATGGCGACAGCCCGGTGGTCAGCGCCGCGATCGTCGCGGTTGGCATCGCGATCGGCTGGTTCTTCGTGCGGCGCGAGCTTGGCGCGCCGGCCCCCATCCTGCCTGTCGATCTCCTGTCGCGCCCGATCATCGCCCTGTCGGCGACCGGCAGCCTGACCGCCTTCATGGCCTCCATGACACTGCTGGTGTCCACGCCGTTCCGTCTCGCGGCGCTTGGCTTCACGCCCACGCAGATCGGCGCCTGTCTTGCCCCCTGGCCGCTCACCAACATGATCGTCGCGCCGCTGTCGGGCTTCCTTTCCGATCGCGTCCCCGCAGGCATTCTCGGCGGCATCGGCATGGCGGTGACACTGGTCGCGCTTGCCCTGCTCGCCAACCTGCCGCCGGACCCCAGCTTCTTTGACGTCGCCTGGCGCATGGCACTGTGCGGCTCCGGCTTCGGGCTGTACCTGCCGCCGAACGCGCGGCTGGTGGTCGGCTCCGCCCCGCGTCACCGGTCGGCCGCAGCGGGCGGCCTGATCTCCACCGTTCGCCTCACCGGCCAGACCACCGGCGCCACCCTTGCCGCCGCGCTGCTCGCCGCCGGCGTCGGTGCCGGCGAAGTACCGCCCTATGTCTCGGCCGGCCTCGCGCTCGTCGCCGGCATCTGCAGCGTCGCGCGCCTGCGCCCCTCGATCCGCAACCCGAGCATCACTGACGTGCGCGACGATCTGCCGACGCTCCGCCAGTCGCGCTGAGCCGCGGAACGCGCGCCCCGCAGGCACGTTGCCCCGCGATACGAAGCGGGAGATGAAGATGCCCTACGTCAAGACGCGGGACGGGAATGACCTCTTTGTGAAGGACTGGGGCCACGGCCGCCCGGTGGTCCTCATCCACGGCTGGCCGCTATCGGCGGACAGCTGGGATCCGCAGGCACTGGCGCTGGCAGAGGCCGGCTACCGCGTCATCGCCTACGACCGCCGCGGCTTCGGCCGCTCGAGCCAGCCCTGGAACGGCTATGACTATGATTCGCTGACCGACGACCTGGCGGACGTGATGAAGGCCGCCGAGATCGGCCCCGACGCAACGCTCGTCGGCTTCTCGATGGGCGGCGGCGAAGTCGCGCGGTACATGAGCCGGCACGAGGGCCGCGGCGTCGCCTCGGCGGTGCTGGTCGGCTCGGTCGTGCCGTACATGATGAAGACGGACGATAATCCGCACGGTGTGTCGGAAGCGAACCTGCTCCAGATCGGCCAGGGCATCCTGCGCGACCGGCCCGAGTTCTTCCACAATTTCTTCAAGGATTTCTTCGGCGTTGGCTATGTCACCAGCCCGGTCAGCGAGCCGATGCTCGAATGGGCGTGGCGCCTTGCGATGCAGGCGTCGCTCCGCGCGACGCTGGAATGTGCGAAGAGCTTCAGCTTCACCGATTTCCGCCCCGATCTGCCCGCCTTCCGGGTGCCGACGCTCGTGATCCACGGCACCGGGGACAAGACGGTGCCGATCGACGCCACCGGCCGCGCCGCCGCAGCCGGCATCGCGGCCAGCCAGCTCGTCGAATATGACGGCGCGCCGCACGGCCTGTTCGCCACGCACAGCGATCGCCTCACCGAGGATCTGCTGACCTTCCTCAGCCACTAGGCCAGGGTGCGTGGCCCCGGGGGCGGCGCCGCCGGGGCCGCGCACGATCAGCTATAGCGCTGCTCCGCTCACGGGTCGCCGCGCATATGGTATCCGTTCACTTCCCAGAACCCCGCCCGATCCGCACCGATGAACTCGATCGCGCTAATCCACTTGGCGCTCTTCCAGAAATAGCGATGGGGGATCACCAGGCGCGCCGGCCCGCCATGCTCGCGCGTCAGCGGCCGGCCGGACCATTCGTGCGCGATCAGCGCGTCCGGGCTCGCGAAATCCGCCAGCGGCACGTTCGTCGTATAGCCGTCATAGCCGTGCAGCATCACGAACCCCGCCTCGTCGCGCGGCTCCACCAGGTCGAGCAGGGTGTGCGTCGCCACCCCGCGCCAGTCATTGTCGTAGCGGGACCAGGTGGTGACGCAGTGTATATCGCTGCGCAGGTCCACCTGCGGCAGCGCTATGAAGGCGTTCCAGTCCAGCGTCACCGGCCGCGTCACCATGCCGCGGATGTCGAGCCGCCAGCGTTCGCGCTGCACGTCGGGCTGCGCACCCAGGTCCAGCACCGGCCAGTCGCGTACCAGATGCTGGCCCGGCGGCAGCCGGTCGTGTGCGCCAGACGTGGGTGCACCGGTCACGAACTTGCGCTCGCTCGCCCAGCGCTGCTTTGATCGCGTCAGCTTGCTGTCGGGTGGCGGTACGTCCTCGTCCATCGTCTGCCTCACCTCATCGCTCACCCGCACTATAGCTCCGGCCATTCGCGCAGCCAGCAGTGATCCAAACCGGCCGCTACGCGTTTGTGGCTGCGGGCAGGCAGCGCGGGAGGCCCTGGTGGCGGACGAAAAGGATACGGTGCATTACGCTGGCTCGGCCGGCGGCTGGGGCTCGGTCCGCGGCATGACGGAGGTGTTCGCCCGCGAACGCCCGCGCCCCTCCGTGCTCGACACGCTGCGCCGCCAGAACAAGCCCGGCGGCTTCATGTGCGTCTCCTGCGCCTGGGGTAAGCCGGCAAAGCCGCATACCTTCGAATTCTGCGAGAATGGCGCGAAAGCGACGCTGTGGGAAAACACCACCCGCCGCTGCACGCCTGCCTTCTTCGCCGAACATACCGTCACTGAGCTGCGCGGCTGGAAGGATTACGATCTCGAACAGGAGGGCCGCCTCACCCATCCGATGCGCTATGATCGCCCCACCGATCGCTACGTCGCGTGCAGCTGGGACGAGGCGTTCGCCGCCATCGGCGCGGAGCTGAAGGCGCTGCCCCCGAAAAGCACCGTCTTCTATGCGTCGGGCCGCGCCAGCCTGGAGACGAGCTACCTCTACGCCCTGTACGCGCGCATGTACGGGCACAACAACCTGCCCGACAGCTCCAACATGTGCCACGAGACGACGTCGGTCGCGCTGAAGAAGCTGATCGGCTCGCCGGTCGGCACCTGCGTCCTCGACGATTTCGAGAAGTGCGACGCGATCTTCTTCTTCGGCCAGAACACCGGGTCGAACTCCCCCCGCCTGCTTCACCCGCTGCAGGAAGCGGTGAAGCGCGGTGCCACCATCGTCACCTTCAACCCGATCCGCGAAAAGGGGCTGGAGCGGTTCAAGAACCCGCAGAGCCCGGTCGAGATGCTGACCGGCAAGCACACCGACATTTCGTCGCTCTATCTCCAGGTGAAGACCGGCGGGGACATCGCGGCCATCACCGGCATGATCAAGCACGTCCTCGCGGCCGAGGAGAAGAAGTGGGCGGCCGAGAAGACCCACGTGCTCGACGTGGATTTCATCGAACAGCACACCCGGGGCTTCGACGAGGTGAAGCGACACGCCGAGGCGCTGTCATGGGACGAGATCGAGCGTGAGAGCGGCCTCGCACGCGCCGATATCGAGCAGGCCGCGGAGGTGTACGTCCGCGCGAAGAACACGATCTTCATGTACGGCATGGGGCTGACGCAGCACGTCCACGGCTTCGACAGCCTTGCTGCGCTGGTCAACCTTGCGCTGATGAAGGGCAATCTCGGCCGCGAGGGCGCCGGTGTCTCGCCGGTGCGCGGCCATTCCAACGTGCAGGGCCAGCGCACCGTCGGCATCTCCGAGAAGCCGGAGCTCGTTCCGCTCGATCGGCTTGCCGAACAGTTCGGCTTCGATCCCCCGCGCGACGAGGGGCTCAACACCGTTCACGCCTGCGAAAAGATCATCAACGGCGAGGTGAAGGCCTTCATTGGCCTTGGCGGCAATTTCCTGCGCGCCATCCCGGAGCAGGAAAAGATGGAGGAGGCGTGGCAGAACATGCGCCTCACCGTTCAGATCGCCACCAAGCTCAACCGCAGCCACCTCGTCAACGGTGAGGTTGCTTATCTCCTCCCCTGCCTCGGCCGTTCCGAACAGGACATGCAGGTCACCGGCGCTCAGGCCGTGACGATGGAGGATTCGCTCTCCTGCATCCACGGCTCGCTCGGCAACGTCACTCCGGCCAGCGAGCATCTGAAATCCGAACTGGCGATCGTCTGCGCCATGGCCAAGGCGACGCTGCCGCCGAACCCGAAGGCGAAGTGGGACGACTGGACCGCCGACTACGGCCTCGTCCGCGATCTCATCGAGGAAACCTATCCGGAGATGTTCGCCGACTTCAACGATCGCGTCTTCACGCCCGGCGGCTTCTACAAGGGCAATGCCGCGCGGGAGCGGATCTGGAAAACGGAAAGCGGCAAGGCGGAATTCACCGTGCCGGGCACGCTTTCCGCGATTGGCGTCGGGGACACGCCGGGACGCTGGCGCCTGATGACGCTTCGTTCGAACGATCAGTTCAACACCACCATCTACGGCTATTCCGATCGCCTGCGCGGCATCGAGGGCACGCGCGACGTGCTGCTGATGAACCCCGAGGACATCGAGGCCGCGGGCCTCGCGGAGGGGCAGGTCGTCGGCCTCGCGACTGATGCCGGCGACGGCGAGCATCGCCAGGTCGACGGGCTCACCGTCACGCCCTTCCTGCTCCCGCGCGGCTGCCTCGGCGGCTATTATCCGGAGCTCAATCCGCTCGTCCCGCTCTGGTATCACGATCAGGAATCGAAGACCCCGGCGTCGAAGGGCGTGCCGGTGCGCATCGTCGCCTGATCCGTTTCGCTGCTTCACTCGCCGGTCGGACCACGATATCCGCCGCGTCCCCTCGGGCGCGGCGGTGTCGATCGCCGCACCCCGGGCTTCCTCCGTTACCGCCAATTCATTGAAATGTTGGATTAATCGTGATTTCGTCTGTGCATGGTTTCGTTTCCCCTGATCGCGTGCCCGTCATGTTGGGAAAAAACGCGCTATCGCCTCAACTTCCTCAACATTCGTTTTTTGCAATCGTCCCCTCCGCCCGCGGTCGCACGGCCAGCGGCTGTTACATTCTGCGACGAATTCCCCCCTGCTCCGACACATCGGCCTGACAGCCACCCGCCAAAGCTGATCAATCCTGACCGCCTTCTCGGAGCAACGACGTGTCATCCTGGTTTCTTCCCGTGCTTTCCATCGCCGCGGCCGCAGCCCCTGCTCCGGGCCAGCCGCAGACCCCCGTCGATCAGGAACTCCCCAGCCCCGATCCGGCGGGCAATCCCGCTGATCCCGATACAGAGGTCGAGCCGGACGGTGAGGACATCATCGTTACCGGCAGCCGCCGCCCGGTCGGCTCCGTCACCGGGGACATCACGCCCGAGGTCGTTCTCACCAGCCGCGACATCCGCGCCTACGGGGCCAGCAACATCGGCGAACTGCTCGCCGAGCTGAGCCCGCTCACCGGCAGCATCCAGGGGCGCGGCGGCGGCGGCCAGCCGGTCGTGCTGCTCAGCGGCCGCCGCATCAGCGGCTTCCGCGAAATCCGCGATCTTCCGCCCGAGGCGATCCAGCGCGTCGACATCCTGCCGGAGGAAGTCGCGCTGAAATACGGCTACCGCCCCGATCAGAAGGTGGTGAACATCGTTTTGCGCCGCCGCTTCCGCGCCGTGACCGGCGAGGTATCGACGTCGCTCGCCACCGATGGCGGCCGCGCGGTTCAGGAGGCCGATCTCAACTATCTGCGCCTCGGCAACGGCAGCCGTTTCAGCGTCGATGCCGAATACAAGCACAGCGATCCGCTGTTCGAAACGAGCCGCAATCTCGCCCAGCCGGATCCGGACCGGACCTTGCTGTCGGCGACCGACGCGGCGAAGCTCAACGCCACCTACAATCGCACGATCCTCGGCAACGTCTCGGCCACGATCAGCGGCGGGCTGGAGGGGCAGGACAGCCGCGCCGCGCTTGGCCTCGCGGATGACGGCACGCAGCGGCTGATCCGCGACAGCCGCTCCCGCACCGGCACGCTCACCTATGTCCTCAACGGCGATTTGTCGCAGTGGCGCTGGTCGCTGAACGGCGGCTACACGCGTGACTGGACGACCACGCTCACCGATCGCGACATCGAGGGCGGCGGCGTGCGCCGCGACCGTGCCTATTCGGTCGCCGAGACGATCGACAGCGAGGCGACGCTGAACGGCAGCCTGTTCGATCTGCCTGCCGGCCCGATCACCACCACGCTGAAGGCCGGCTTCACCCTGCGTGATATCGCTAGCGAATCGACCCGTGCCGGTATCTTCAGCGCGGTCGATCTGTCGCGCGATCAGGTCAGCGGCCAGGCGAATGTCGATTTCCCGCTGCTGAAGAACAGCGCGGTCGGCACGCTCTCTGCCAACGTGAACGCCACGATCGATCAGCTGTCGGATTTCGGCACGCTCGGAACGCTCGGCTATGGCTTCAACTGGCGGCCGAGCGACGCCGTCCGCCTGATCGGTTCGGTCAGTCACGAAGATGGCGCGCCGTCGATTCAGCAGCTCGGCAACCCGATCATCGTCACCCCCAACGTCCGCGTTCTCGATCTCGTTCGTGGCGAGACGGTGGACGCGACGGTGGTCGACGGCGGCAATCCGAACCTGCGCGCCGATCGCCGCCGCGTGATGAAGCTCGGCCTCACGGTAAAGCCGATCCCGAAGACGGATCTGACCCTGCTCGCCAATTATACCGACAGCAAGATCACCAATCCGATCGCCAGCTTCCCCACCGCAACGCCGGAGATCGAGATCGCCTTCCCCGACCGGTTCGAGCGCGATGCGGATGGCACCTTGCTGCGCATCGACAATCGCCCGGTGAATTTCGCCAGCAGCCACCAGCGCCAGATCCGCTGGGGCATCAACTGGTCCGAGACGCTCGAAGCCCCGCCTCCCGCCGGCCCGGACGGACAGCCGCTCACCGAGGCCGAGCGCGAGGAGCGCCGCGCCGCCTTCCGCCAGGCGCGTGAAAGCAGCACGGGCGTGCGTCCGGGCGGCGGCCGGCGCCCGGGCTTCGGCGGCCCCGGCGGATTTGGCGGCGGCCGGTTTGGCGGCGCGCGCCAGGGCCGTGTCCAGCTCAGCGCGTTCCATACCTGGCGGCTGGAGGACACGATCCTCATCCGTCCGGGCGTGCCGGAACTTGATCTTCTGGGCGGCTCTGCAATCGGCGCCCGTGGTGGCCAGCCGCGCCACCAGGTCGAATTCAACGCCGGCTACAATCGCAACGGCATCGGTGTCCGCCTGAACGGTACGTGGCAGGAAGGGACCAGCGTCATCGTCGATCCCAGCGGCGCGCCCTCGCCGCGCGATCTCGAGTTCGGCTCGCTGTTCACCGCCAACCTGCGCGTCTTCGCCGATCTCGGGCAGCAGCAGTCGCTGGTGCGTGACATGCCCTTCTTCCGCGGTTCGCGCGTGACGCTGTCGGTCAACAACCTCTTCAACCAGCGGCTCGACGTGCGAGACGCTTCGGGGCTGACGCCGGTCGGGTATCAGCCAGCGCTACTCGATCCGCTCGGCCGCTCGGTCCGGCTGAGCTTCCGCAAGCTGTTCTTCTAGGTCTATGGTATCATAATACCCGTCACGGATGCGGCGGAATCGTTGACTTTTTGCCGCCGCATCATCAAAGACCCCTCAACGCGCCGCACCTTTTCCGGGGGCGGCGTCTTCGTTTTTTGCAAAGGTCTAAGCCCATGAAGGCGCTGATGAAGACCACCAAGGCGGCCAAGCCCGCCGAAGTGGAAAAGAAGTGGCACATCGTCGATGCCACCGATCTGGTGGTCGGTCGTGCGGCGGTCGTGATCGCCAACGTCCTGCGCGGCAAGCACAAGCCGTCGTTCACCCCGCACGTCGATTGCGGTGACAATGTCATCGTGATCAACGCTGACAAGGTGCGCTTCACCGGCAACAAGCTGGCCGACAAGGTCTATTACAAGCACACCGGCTATGCCGGCGGCATCAAGGGCGTCACCGCCGCCAAGGTGCTGGAAGGCCGCTTCCCGGAGCGCGTGCTCGAGAAGGCTGTTGAGCGCATGATCCCGCGCGGCCCGCTCGGCCGTCAGCAGATGCGCAACCTGCGCATCTTCAAGGGCGCTGAGCACCCGCACGAAGCGCAGAACCCGCAGGTCCTCGACATCGCCGGCATGAGCCGCAAGAACAAGGTGGGCGCATAATGTCCGATAATCGCCAGTCCCTCGCCGATCTGGGCGCAGCGCTCAGCGAGCAGCGCGAAACCGCCGTCGCGGCTGCCGAAGAGAAGGCCGAGGCCTATCTCGAAGGCAAGATCGACGAGCCGACGCAGCGTGCCCCGCTGCGCGCGCAGGAACTCGACAAGTACGGTCGCGCCTATGCCACCGGCCGTCGTAAGGACGCCGTTGCCCGCGTGTGGCTGAAGCCGGGTTCGGGCAAGATCACGATCAACGGCCGTGATCAGGAAACCTATTTCGCACGTCCGACGCTGCGTCTCGTCATCAACCAGGTGTTCGGCATCACCGAGCGCGAAGGTCAGTATGACGTGATCTGCACCGTCAAGGGCGGCGGTCTGTCGGGTCAGGCCGGCGCGGTGAAGCACGGCATCAGCCAGGCGCTCACCAAGTACGAGCCGATCCTGCGTGCGCCGGTGAAGGCCGCGGGCTTCCTGACCCGCGACAGCCGTACCGTCGAGCGTAAGAAGTACGGCCGCGCCAAGGCACGCCGCAGCTTCCAGTTCTCGAAGCGCTAAGATCCGGTGCGCCTGGCCTGCTGCGGCAGGCCAACGGCCAGACGGCAAGATCGGGGCGGTCCAGCGATGGGCCGCCCTTTTCTTGTCCGGTCGCGCCAAGTTTCTGCGCGCCGCCCGTCGCAGCGCGGCGGCGATGATCCTATATCGGCCAGATGCCCGCCTATGCCGATCTGGCCCCGCATCTCCCGCTGATCCTGTCGCTGCTGGCCATCATCGTCATCGCCGGCTGCCTCCGCAGAATTCCGGTCATCGGACGGATCGTGGGTGCCGCAACGTGGCTGGTGCTGCTCGGCGCGCTGGCGCTGGTACTGGTGCAGCGCGAGCGGTTCGATCCCTATCTCGGCCGCGTTGCCGAGATCCTCGATCTGTCTGGGCAGCAAGTGGCGGGCGAGGAAACCCGCATTCGGATGAGTCCGGACGGCCACTTTTGGGCGAACGTGCAATTCGGCGGCGTCAAGCGGCGCATGCTGATCGACAGCGGCGCCACCGTCACCGCCCTCTCGCTCGACACCGCCAATGCTGCCGGGCTCGAAGTACGGGATGCGATGTTCCCGATGCTGCTGCGAACCGCGAACGGCACGATCCGCGCGCAGACCGCGTCCCTCGGCGAGCTTCGCCTCGGCAACATCGTCGCGCGTGACGTGCCGGTGGTCGTGTCGCCTGCTTTCGGCGAGACGAACGTGCTGGGCATGAACTTCCTGTCGCGGCTGAAGTCGTGGCGGGTCGAGGGACGAACGCTGATCCTGACCCCCAATCACCCGCAGGCCGTCACATCGGGATGATCCGGTCGCCCAGCCGCTCCGCTTCGGCACGGTCATGGGTGACGATCAGCATCGGCAGGCGCAACTCGTCTCGCACACGCTCGATCGCGCGCGTCGCGTCCTCCCGCCGCCCCGCATCCAGCGAAACCAGCGGCTCGTCCAGCAGCAGGAAGTCCGGATCGCTCAGCAACGCGCGCCCGATCGCCACGCGCCGCGCCTCCCCGCCCGACAAGGTGCGTGGCCAGCGATCGAGTAACCCTACAATGTCGAGCGTATCTGCGACTTCATCGAGCCGGTTGCTCCGCCGCGCGCCATAAAGCAGGTTCCGACGCACGTTGAGATGCGGGAACAGCCGCGCCTCCTGGAACACCATGCCCACGCGGCGGCGCTCCGGCGGAAGGTCGATCCGGCCCGCCGCGTCGAACAGGGTACGGCCGCCCACCCGCACATGTCCGCGGTCCGGCCGAAGTAGCCCGGCAATCATCATCAGCACGCTCGTCTTGCCGACGCCCGAGGGGCCGACGAGCACGCTGGCGCCGCTCCCCGCCTCGAAGGTCGCGCCCAGAATGGCGCTCCCGCGCCGCACCGTCACATCAATATCAAAGGACATGGAGCCGCCGCCCCTGCCGCCGCACCAGGACCTCGGACAGGATCAGCGCGGCGAGGCTGATCGCGACCGAGATCGCGGCGAGCTTCCACACCGCCGCCTCGCCGCCCGGCCGCTGAAGCGCGGCGTAAATCGCCAGCGGAAGCGTCTGTGTCTCGCCGGGCACGTTCGACACGAAGGTGATCGTCGCGCCGAACTCGCCCAGCGACCGCGCGAAGCCGAGTACCGCACCCGCCAGCACGCCCGGCAGCGACAGCGGCAGGGTAATCGAGGCGAACGTCCGCCAGCGCCCGGCGCCCAGCGTCCGCGCTGCCTGCTCCAGCCGCTGGTCCACCGCCTCCAGCGACAGCCGGATCGCCCGCACCATCAACGGCAGTGCCATGACGCCCGCCGCGATCGCCGCCCCCGTCCAGCGGAACAGCACCGTGGTGCCGAACCAGCGCTCCAGCAACGCTCCGGCGGGTCCGCCCGTTGCAAACGCCAGCAGCAGCAGCCAGCCAGTCACCACCGGGGGGACGACCAGCGGCAGATGGACAATCCCGTCGAGCAGCACCTTCCCCGGAAAGCGCCCGCGCGCGAGCAGCCAGGCCAATGCGAAGGCGATCGGCAATGTGCCCGCCGTCGCAATACCGCCGACAAGCAGCGAGAGCCGAACGATCGTCGCGATATCCTCGCTCAACGCGTGGTGAACCCGTGGCGCCGCATGATCGCCTTGCCCGCCGGCGACAGCAGGAATTCGCGGAACGCCTCGGCCCCCGGATTTCGGGAGGCCGCCAGCCGTGCGATGGGATAGAGGATCGGCGGATGGCTGCGCGCGGGAAAGACGCCGGCGACTCGCAGCGTCGGTGCCACCCGCACATCGGTGGCATAGACGACGCCATAAGGCGCCCCCCCGCGCTCGACCATCGCCAGCGCCGCGCGCACGCTCTCCGCCCGCACTACACGCCGCGCCACAGCGGGCCACGCCCCGAGCCTTGCCAGCGCTGCCCGGCCATAGCGGCCCGCCGGCACCGCATCCGGATCCGCCATCGCCAGCGGCCCGGCTGCCAGCACGCGTGCCAGCGCCTCGCCGCGAAGCCCACCGACGGAGCGCTGCCCGGCACGCGCCACCACCACCAGCCGGTTGCCGGCCAGTGTCGCGCGGGTATTCGGCGCCAGCACGCCGCGCCGCGCCAGGTCGTTCATCCAGTCCTCGTCTGCGGAAACGAACAAATCCGCGGGCGCGCCCGCCGCCACTTGCCGCGCCAGCGCAGAAGATGCCGCAAAGGAGAGCACCGGCGCGGCATGCCCCTGCCGGGTCCACGCCTGCGCAGCGTCTTCCAATGCCTCCTGCATGCTCGCTGCAGCCAGCACCAGCGGCCCGCGTCGCTGCGCCGCGGCCTCGCTGCCAGCGAAGGTGACTAGCAGCAGGAGCATCGCGAGGAAGCGCATCCACCTTCTCTATCGCGCTCCTGCGCAATGAACCACCATCGTTCACACCGCCGCCATTGATGCGCGGAGGCTGTGGACAAGCATAAGCCGATTGCTTTAGCGGCGGTGCAGCAAAACGGAGAGGGCAGCCATGGCATTGCCACGAGGATCACGGCGGTGAGCGAGCTCGGGACGATGCTCGCCGACACGGCCGAGCGACTGTTCGCCGCGCCGGAGGAGGCTGGCGCCCATGACGCTGGTTGGTCCGATGCCCGCTGGTCAGCGATCGAGGGAAGCGGCCTGCCTCTCGCGCTGGTGCCAGAAGAGGCTGGCGGCTTCGGTGTCCCAGTGGAGGAGGCGCTGGCCCTCATCCGCCAAAGCGGCCGCCACGCCCTGCGCCTGCCGCTGGCCGAGACGATCGTCGCCAACGCCGCGCTTGCTGCTGCCGGCCTGCCGCTCGCGGACGGCCCGGCCGCGCTGGTGCCGGCCGGAACGGATCGTGTCGCCTGGGGCCGTAACGCGCGAACGTTCGTGGTCCAGCGTGACGGCAAGCTTCACCGCGTCACTGGTCGAGCGACCGTCGCGACTGAGGGCTCGAACCTTGCCAACATGCCGCGCGACGTGATGACGCTTGGCGACGGCGAGAGTGCCGCCAGCAACGGGCCCGGGTTGCTCGAGCTTGGTGGGCTTGCCCGCGCGCTGCAGATGGCCGGCGCACTCGAGCGCGTTCTTGAGCTGACGGTCGATCACGTCTCCACCCGTGTCCAGTTCGGCCGCCCTTTGTCGAAGTTCCAGGCGATCCAGCAGGAACTGGCGAAGCTCGCCGGGGAAGTCGCCGCTGCTTCGGCCGCCGCGGATCACGCTGCGAGCGCCTATGCCGAGGGCGCCGACCTCGCCTTCGCCGTCGCAGTCGCCCGTACGCGTATCGGCGAGGCCGCCAGCAAGGCGAACGGCATTGCGCACCAATTGCACGGCGCGATCGGCTTCACGCGCGAACACGCCCTCCACCGCTTCACGACCACGCTTTGGGCATGGCGCGACGAATTCGGCACGCAGCGTCACTGGACGCTTCTGCTCGGCAAGCGCGCGCTGGAGAGCGGGCGAGACGGCTATTGGCCAATGGTGGTGGCAGCATGACGACGCTCCGTTTTCCCTCGCCGCCGCGCCACGATTCTGCCGAGAGCCTGCGCGGCGAGGTGCGCGCGTTCCTGGCGGAGGCGCTGGCGGACCGTAGTCCGCTGTCCCGCGCAGACAGCTGGAACGGCTTCGACCGCGATTTCAGCCGCAAGCTGGGCGCGCAGGGCTGGCTCGGCATGACGTGGCCGAAGCGCTACGGCGGGCATGAGCGAAGCGCCTTTGAACGCTACGTCGTGGTGGAGGAGACGCTGGCGGCGGGCGCCCCTGTCGCCGCCCACTGGATCGCTGATCGTCAAAGCGGCCCCAGCCTCCTCAAATATGGCACCGAGGAGCAGAAGCAGACCGTGCTGCCCGGCATCGCTGCAGGCGAGACGGTATTCTGCATCGGCATGAGCGAGCCCGACTCCGGTTCCGACCTTGCCGCGACTCGCACTCGCGCCGTGCCGGTTGACGGCGGCTGGCGTGTAACCGGCACCAAGCTGTGGACCACCGGCGCGCACCACGCCGATTACATGATCCTTTTCTGCCGCACGAGCGGCACGCCAGCGGAGCGCCAGGCCGGCACCAGCCAGCTCCTGGTCGATCTTCGCCGCGCAGAGGGGATCACGATCCGCCCGATCATCGATCTGGCCGGTCAGCATCACTTCAACGAAGTCCATTTCGAAGACGCCTTCCTCCCTGCTTCGGCGCTGATCGGCACCGAGGGCCAGGGCTGGGAGCAAGTGATGAGCGAGCTCGCGTTCGAGCGCAGCGGACCCGAACGCTTCCTCTCCTCGATGCAGCTGCTGATCGAACTGATCGGCGTGCTTCAGCGCGCGGAGAGCGAAGCCGCGCAGCTCGCCGTCGGCCGCCTCACCGCGCATCTCATCACGCTGCGGCGCCTCTCGCGCGGCGTCGCGGCGATGCTGGAAGCCGGCGAGAACCCCGGCACCCATGCCGCGATCGTCAAGGATCTCGGCGCCACTTTCGAGCAGGAGCTGCCGGACATCGCCCGCTCGCTTGTCGATGCCGAGCCGGACAGCGCCTCGACTTCGGACTTCATTGCCGTTCTCGCCCATATCACCTTGAACGCGCCCAGTTTCTCGCTGCGTGGCGGCACGCGGGAAATCCTGCGCGGCATCATCGCGCGCGGCCTCGGCCTGCGCTGACCGGAGAGTTTCATGACCGTCATCACCACCGAGATCCGCGGCCCGATCGCCATCCTCCGCCTCAATCGTCCCGACGCAATGAACGCGCTCGGCGCGGAGGGCGATGGCGAGGCGGTGCGCGCCGCCTGCGATGCGCTGAACGCCGATCTCTCCATCCGCTGCGTGATCCTCACCGGCGAGGGCCGCGCATTCTCGGCTGGCGGCGACGTGAAGAAAATGGCGGATCCGGATGGCCCCTTCTCCGGCGGCGGCCTGCCGGTGCGCAGCCAATATCAGCGCAACATCCACCGCATTGCCCGCGCGCTCTTCTCGCTCGACATGCCGGTGATCGCCGCGGTCAACGGTGCCGCGATCGGCCTCGGCTGTGACGTTGCGTGCATGGCGGACATTCGCATCGCCTCGGACAAGGCGAAGTTCGGCGTCACCTTCCTCAAGCTCGGCCTCGTCCCGGGCGACGGCGGCTCGTGGCTCCTCCCGCGCACCATCGGCATGAGCCGCGCGGCCGAACTGTTCTTCACCGGCGACCTGATCGACGCGTCTACCGCCGCCGACTGGGGCCTCGTCAGCCGCGTCGTGCCGCACGATGCGCTGATGGACGAGGCGCTGGCCATGGCCGCCAAGATCGCCGCGCTCCCGCCGCACTCGCTTCGCCTTACCAAGTCGCTGCTGCGCCAGGGGCAAACGAGCAGCTACGATCAGGCGCTCGACTCGGCCTCCACCGCCCAGGCGGTCAGCCACGCGACGCAGGATCATCGCGAGGGGGTCATGGCCCTCCTGGAAAAGCGCGAGGCAGTATTCCAGGGCAAGTGATGCGCCGCGGCGTGGACTAACGCCGCGTCCGTCCCTAGATCGCGCGCCATGCTCGCGTCCCGAAAGCCCGACGTCGTTACCTTGGGCTGCCGATTGAACCTCGCCGAAAGCGAAATGATCAGGGCGCTCGCCGGTGATCGGGACATGGTGGTGGTGAACGGCTGCGGCGTCACCAACGAAGCGATGCGGCAGACCCGCGCGGCCGTCCGCCGGGCGCGCCGCGATCGGCCGGCGGCGGAGATCGTCGTCACCGGCTGCGCATCGGAGATGGACCGTGCCGCCTTCGCCGCCATGCGGGAAGTGGACCGCATCGTCCCCAACGCCGCGAAGCTGCTACCCGCCACCTGGGGCGGCTTCCCCAACCAGCGCCCGCGTCGCCGCCACGCCCGCGCCTTCCTCGGCGTGCAGAACGGCTGCGATCACGGCTGCACCTTCTGCGCCATCCCGCAGGGTCGCGGTCCCAGCCGCTCGAGCCCGCTAGGCCAGGTCGTCGCCGAAGTGGCGGCGCTTGTCGACGAGGGCGCCAACGAGGTGGTGCTGAGCGGCGTCGATCTCACCAGCTATGCCGGCGGCCTCGGCGCGCTGGTCGAGGCGGTACTCAAGGGCGTGCCGCGGCTGCCACGCCTGCGCCTCTCATCGCTCGACACGATCGAGATCGACGATCAGTTGTTCGATCTCGTGACAAGCGAGGCGCGCGTCATGCCTTCGCTTCACCTCTCGCTCCAGGCAGGCGACGATCTCATCCTGAAGCGGATGAAGCGCCGTCACCTGCGTCGGGAGGCCGTTGCCCTGGTCGAGCGGCTGAAGGCGAAGCGCGATATCGCCATCGGCGCCGATCTCATCGCCGGCTTCCCCACTGAGGATGACGCCGCATTCGAGAACACGCTCGCACTGCTCGATGATTGCGACATCGTCGGCGCGCACATCTTCCCCTTCTCCCCGCGCGCAGGCACGCCCGCCGCGCGCATGCCGCAAGTGCCCGTGCCGGTCGTGAAAGTCCGCGCCGCCCGCCTACGCGAAGCCGCCGCCGACCGCCGCGCCCGCTGGCTTCAGACTCACGTCGGGTCGACCGGCACGATCGTGGTCGAAAAGCCCGGCGATCGCGGCCATCTGCCAAGCTTCGCCGAGGTACGCCTCGCCGCCCCGCTTCCCACGATCGGCGCCTTGGCCGACGTGCGGATCACCGCTGCTGCCGACGATCATCTAATTGGAATTCCAGCATGACTGACCAGCGTTCCTGGCACGACAAGCTTCTTGGCGGCTTCCGGCGCACGTCCGATCGCCTCGTCGGCAATCTCGCGGGCCTCGGCACCGCCCGCCTCGACGAGGAAACGCTCGACGAGATCGAGGAAGCACTGATTGCCTCCGATCTGGGTCCGGAAACCGCCAGCCGCATCCGCGCCCGCCTCGCCGAGGGCAGCTTCGAGCGCAACATGGAGGAGCTGGGCATCCGCCTCGTCGTCGCGGAGGAGGTCGAGAAGGTCCTCGCCAAGGTTGCCAAGCCGCTGGAGATCGAGGCCTTTCCGCGCCCGCAGGTCATTCTCGTCATCGGCGTCAACGGATCGGGCAAGACGACGACGATCGCGAAGCTCGCGCACTTGCTGATGGAGCAGGACTATGGCGTCATGCTGGCCGCTGGCGACACCTTCCGTGCCGCGGCTATCGGCCAGCTCGCCACCTGGGCGGAGCGCGTCGGCGTGCCGATCGTCACCGGGCCCGAAGGCGGCGATGCTGCCGGCGTCGTATGGGATGCGGTGAAGAAGGCAACCGAGACCGGCATCGACGTGCTGATCGTCGACACCGCCGGCCGCCTCCAGAACAAGCGCGAGCTAATGGACGAACTCGCCAAGATCCGCCGCGTCCTCGGCCGCATCAATCCCGCCTCCCCGCATGACGTGGTGCTGGTGCTGGATGCGACCACCGGCCAGAATGCGCTGTCGCAGATCGAGGTGTTCAAGGAAGTCGCTGGCGTCACCGGCCTCGTCATGACCAAGCTTGACGGCACCGCGCGCGGCGGTGTGCTGGTCGCGGCGGCGGAGCGTTACGGCCTGCCGATCCACGCCATCGGCGTCGGCGAGGGGATTACCGATCTGCGCCCGTTCGACGCGCATGAGGTGAGCCGGATCATCGCCGGCGTTGACGACCGGCGCTAGGTTCAGCGCAGCGAAACCTCGATCAAGCTACGTCTGTTCGGCAGGCGCACGTAAACGGAGCAATTGGTGAGCGGCACGACGAAACCTTCCCCCGGGATACGATTGGCGGTCGATTACGGCCCGCTGCTGGTGTTCTTTGCGGTGAACTTCCTCGCGCCGGGCCCGGCGATCGCGCGCATCGTCGCAGCGACGGCAGCCTTCATGGTCGCGATGGTCATGGCGCTTGGCCTGTCGTGGTGGAAGACGCGCCACATTCCCCCGATGCTGCTGATCTCGGGCGCGCTGGTGATCGTGTTCGGCGGGCTGACTCTCTGGTTCCACGACGAGCGCTTCATCAAGATGAAGCCGACCTTCGTGTACGCCATCTTCGCCGCGACGCTCGGCTTCGGCCTCGCCACCGGTCGCCCGCTGCTGCAGGCGTTGCTCGAAAGCGCCTATCCCGGCCTCAGCAAGCAGGGCTGGCACAAGCTCACGCGCAACTGGGCCTTGTTCTTCGTCTTCATGGCGCTGCTGAACGAGGCGGTCTGGCGCACCACCAGCACGGATTTCTGGGTCGGGTTCAAGCTCTGGGGCGCGATCCCGCTGACCATGATCTTCGCCATCGCCAACGTTCCGATGCTGATGCGCCACGGGCTCCAGGCCGGCGAGGTCGCGGAAACCGTGCCGCCAAGCGAATGATGAAAGGCCCGCGGGGATCATATCCCCGCGAGCTCACACGGCGCCGCAATGCTGATGCAGAAGTACTTACAAACGCTCGATCTTCTGGGCCACTTCGTCGATCAGCGCCGCCACGTCGTGCACCGTCGCTTCTGACGCGTCGCCCCGCATCAGCCGTCCCTGAAGCGCCGTCTTGAGATTGGCCATTGCACGGCGCACCGGTGCGCCATCGGTGCGCTTGTGCTGCTCGCCCAGTGCGGAAAGTCGTGCGAACAGCTTCTCCACCGTCGCCGCCTGCTCGTCGAGCTGCGCACTCCCTTCCAAAGTGATCGTGAACTTGCGCCGGCCGTCGCCCGCATCCTCGCTGGCAACGAGACCGATCTCGTTCAGCATGGTCAGCGATGGGTAGATCGTACCCGGTGAGGGCGCATAGCCGCCGCCCGTCAGTTCCTCGATCGACTTGATCAATTCGTAGCCGTGGCGCGGTTCGTCACTGATCAGCTTCAGCAGCACCAGCCGCAGCTCCGCGCCGTCGAACATCCGCCCGCGCCGCATCCCGCGTCCATGCCGGGCCGCCATCTTGCCCGCCATCGCGGCGAGCATCTTGTCGCGTCCGCCCTCCTTGCGCGCGTGCGCAGCGCCGTCGCTACGCGTCGGCCGACCGCCTCCACGATGCATCCCGCCGCCATGGCTGTGGCCGCGGCGATGCCTGGTTCCGGTTTCCATAACAATTCTCCTCAAGATGGCACCAAGATATATCTTGAGCGGTCTTCGTCAAGGGCGCTGTGCAAAAACCGGAGCGCCACCTATCTAGCGCGCATGGCCGATCTCTTTGCCGGGTTCGAACCCCCGGCCGCTGCGGACGTACCCGCTGCTGATGCCCCACTTGCCGATCGCCTCCGCCCCCGCCGGCTGGAGGACGTGGTCGGGCAGAAACATCTCACCGGCCCCGAAGGCGCGATCGGGCGCATGGTCGCGGCAGGTCGCCTGTCGTCGATGATCCTCTGGGGACCGCCCGGCACCGGGAAAACGACGATCGCACGCCTGCTGGCGGACGCGGTCGGCCTGCGCTTCGTTTCGATCTCGGCCGTCTTTTCGGGCGTCGCCGATCTCAAGAAGGCGTTTGCCGAAGCGCGCGATGCAGCCAGGATGGGGCGTCGCACGCTCCTGTTCGTGGACGAGATCCACCGTTTCAACCGCGCGCAGCAGGACGGCTTCCTACCCTATGTCGAGAACGGCACCGTCACCCTCGTCGGCGCAACCACCGAGAATCCATCGTTCGAGATCAACGCCGCATTGCTCAGCCGTGCCCAGGTGCTGATCCTCCAGCGGCTCGACACGCGTGCGCTGGGCGAACTCATCACGCGCGCGGAGGCGATGGTCGGACGCCCGCTGCCGCTTGATGAGGCGGCGCGTGACGCGCTTCTCGCCAGCGCCGACGGCGATGGCCGCTTCCTTCTCAACCAGGTTGAGACGCTCTTCTCGGTCGATCTTGAGAAGCCGCTCGATCCGGCCGGATTATCGGCGTTTCTTCAACGCCGGGTCGCCGTCTACGACAAGGATCGTGAGGGGCATTACAACCTCATCAGCGCCCTTCACAAGTCGATGCGCGGGTCCGATCCGCAGGCCGCGCTCTACTATCTCGCGCGCATGCTCACCGCTGGTGAAGAGCCGCTGTACGTCCTTCGCCGCATCACGCGCTTTGCCAGCGAGGACATCGGGCTCGCCGATCCGAAGGCGCTGGTACAATGCCTCGCCGCCAAGGACGCCTATGACTTCCTTGGCTCGCCGGAAGGCGAACTCGCGATCGTCCAGGCGTGTCTCTATTGCGCCACCGCGCCCAAATCGAATGCCGCGTACAAGGCGATGGGTGCCGCCTGGCGCAGCGCACGGGAAACGGGTTCGCTGATGCCCCCTTCAACAATCCTCAATGCACCGACGAAGCTGATGAAAGACATCGGCTATGGCAAAGGCTATGCCTATGACCATGACAGTGCAGATGGATTCTCAGGGGCCAATTACTGGCCGGACGAACTCGGCCCGCAACATTTCTACTCTCCCAGCGGACGTGGCTTCGAGCAGCGGATCGCGGAGCGGCTGGCGCATTGGGAGGCGCTCCGCGCTGAGCGGGGTCCTCGCCGCTAGCCTCGCAGCGACGGCGGCGGTCCCGGCGAACGCGCAGGTGATCGCGCAGCAGACGAGCAGCGAATACCACCATGCAATCGCCGCCGGCTACAAGGCGCTGATGCTGTGCGAGGGTGTGATCGCCGCCGGCCGCACGGAGGCGCAGGTCTCCGCCGTCGAACTGCGCGGCATCTACCCCGAATATGACGCGATCGTGCCGAAGCTTCGCGCCTCGATCGATCGTAAGGCACGCACGGTCAGTGTCCCGTTCGCGGCCGATCTCCCGCCACGCCGCGCCGAGTGGGGCCCACGCACCGGCTGTGTCCTCGCGCCGATCGGCGGCACCGCGCGCGTCGCGCCTGCCTTAACCACAGCGCCCGCCCTCCCCGCGCCGGCCGACCCGCGGCCTTGGCCGATGGGTGATGCCGGCGTCGCACCGCGCCCTTCTCCCGCCCTCGCCGCCACGATCGGGCGCGCCTTCGATCGCGCCAGCTACGGCAAGGGCGAGACGCTCGGCGTCATCGTCATGCGAGACGGCAAGATCATCGGAGAACGCTACGCCGACGGTTTCGGCCCCTTCGTTCCCAACCGCACCTGGTCCGTGGCGAAGAGCGTCGCCGGCACGCTCGTCGGCATGGCAGCGCGCGATCTGGCGATCGATCCGAGGAAATCCGCCGGTATCCCCGAATGGAAGACGCCGGGCGATCCACGTCAGGCGATCACGCTCGATCAATTGCTGCGCATGTCCTCGGGCCTGCACAGCGACCATTACGGCAATCGCACGGACGCGCTCTATTTCGGCGGCACCACCGTCACCGAACAGGTGCCCGGCTGGCCGCTCGAAGTGAAGCCCGGCACGCGCTTTCGTTATGCCAACAACGACATCCTGCTCGCGGTCCGTGCCGTCCGTGCGCGAATGAACAACGATCGCCGCTACGCCGATTGGCCCTCACAGTTGTTCCGTCCGCTCGGCATGCAGCACACCACCGCCGGCACCGACTGGCAGGGCAATCTCCTCCTCTCCAGCCAGATCTGGACGACCGCGCGCGATCTCGCCCGCCTCGGCCAGTTCTGGCTGCAGGACGGCGTGTGGCAAGGAAAGCGCCTGCTTCCCGCCGGTTGGATGCGCAACATGACGACGCCGTCGGGCCCCCAACCCGCCGACGGCCCAGGCTACGGCGCGACTATGTGGCTGTTCGGGCCGAAGCAGGGCCTTCCCGCCGGCAGCTATTCCGCGCAGGGCAATCGCGGCCAATATGTCATGGTGGTGCCCAGCGAGCGGCTGGTGATCGTCCGCCGCGGCGAGGATCCGGGCAGCGCGCGCTTTGACATCGCCCGCTTCACCGCGGATGTCATCCGGGACGGCAGGTAAAGAGCTGGCCGTAATCCTTTGATCTTCCCGAATACTCCGCCCCGCCTCCCGACGCATTTCCGCCGCTTCGCCGCGATCGACTGGTCGGGAGCGAAGGGGAAGCGCCACAAGGGGATCGCCGTCGCCCTCTGTGAGGCTGGCACCGCCGCGCCCAGGCTCGTCCCCCCGCCGGACCGGGTCTGGTCGCGCCGCGACGTGCTCGAGTGGCTGCTGGCCGAGGCGGCATCCCCGCTGCTGGTGGGGATCGACTGCAGCTTCTCCGCCCCCTTCCTCGCCCGCGGTGCGCACCTGCCGGGCGAAACCCAGACCGCTACCGCGCGTGACCTGTGGCGCTACGTCGATGACAACAGCCCCGACGACGATCTCGGCGCCGCTTCCTTTCTCGAGGCACGCCGCGGCCGCCACTTCTACCTCGGCGCCGCCGACGGTCCGAAGCGAGATTTCCTCCACTGGCGCGCCTGCGAAATGGCCGGCGATCGCTCGACCAAGCCGACAACCGTCTATGACGCGATCGGCGCGGCGCAGGTCGCCAAGGCAAGCTTCGCCGGCATGCGCCTCCTGCATCACCTCGACGGCCGCCTGCCGGTCTGGCCGTTCGACGGCATTCCGTGCGAGGGCGCGCTGCTGGTCGAGATCTACACCTCGATCGCCGCCCGCGCCGCCGGCATGCCGCGCGGCCGCAGCAAGATGCGCACGGGTGAAGCGCTGGACATTGCGCTGCAGAACATCGGCAGCGCGCCGCATGCCGCGCTCGCCCGCTATGACGATCACGCCACCGACGCGATCCTCGCCGCGGCGTGGCTGCGCGCCAGCGTCGGCCGCCCCGATCTCTGGCATCCGCCAGGCCTTACCAACACCGTTCGCGAAACCGAAGGCTGGACGTTCGGCGTCGCTTGACGCATGAGCACCGCCACGCCGGTTTAGCTCAGCTGGTAGAGCAGCGGTTTTGTAAACCGAAGGTCGCGGGTTCGATCCCTGCAACCGGCACCACCCCCTCAACGCCAGCGATCCGTCACCGCCGCGATTTCAGATATCCGGCGACGGCGCGATACGCGGGCAGCGACGTCGGGTCGTTCAAGCCGTTTGACGCCGTCGGCATCGACGCGAACCTCACCAGCACCATGTCCGCATCCCAGTCGACATACACGGTCTGCCCGTGGACGCCGCGTGCCGCGATGATCGTGCGATTGCTGGGATAGATCCACCACAGCCCGGCGTAGGTCCCACCGGCAAGCGCCGGATAGGCGTTGCCGAACTTCTTCGGGTCGCCGCCCGTGCGGATCGCCTCCACCGCCGCGGCGGGGAACAGCCGCTCACCGTTGATGACGCCCTTGTTCAGCATCAGGAGGCCAATGCGGCCCATGTCCCGCATGCCGGCGCTCAGCCCGCCACCGGCGAACGGCGTCCCGATGGCGTCGACCGTCATATAGGCGTCCTGCTCGGCGCCCATGCGCCGCCACAGCCGCTCCGACGCCAGCGTCGCCACCGACTTGCCGCTGACGCGCGAGACGATCCAGCCGACCATATCGGCATTGGGCGTCTTGTAATGGAAGCCCTCGCCGTTCTTCCCCTCCGGCTTGATCTGCTCCAGGAACTCGAAATAGCCGTTCGGCCCCTCGTAGCCGGCCGGCTTTGGCAAGGGGCTGGTGGCGGCGGCATATTTCCACACGCCCGCATTGGGATCGGTATAGTCCTCGGAATAGTCGAGCCCGGTGGTCATGTTCATCACCTCGCGCACCGTCGCGGTGCCGAACGCGCTCTTCGCGACCTCCGGCACATAGCGCGTCACCAGTGCGTTCGGATCGAGCTTCCCTTCGGCGATCAGGATCTCCGCCAACAGCCCCGTCATGGACTTGGTCATCGACATGGCAGCGTGCTTGGCGTCCGGCTCCAGGCAGCCGGAATACCATTCATAGATCACCTTCCCCTTGTGGAAGATCAACATGCCGTCGGTGTAATTGACGCCGAGCGATTGCTCCCACGTCAGTGGCTTGTTCGAATTCAGCGGCGTGAACGTCAGCGCGTTGATCGCCTTCGCCGTTTGCGCAAGCTCCGCCGGCGGCAGATAGGTCAGCGGAATGGCGTTCTTCAGGCCGCGGTTGATCTCCACCGTCGGGAGCAGCTGGCGGATGTGGCAGACCGACCAGCGCAGCTTCGGGAAGCTGAAATAGTCGGATTCCGGCTGCATGATCAGCTTGTCCTTGGGCGGGGGGAAGCCCTGCATCCAGCCCATCACGCGCGGGTCTGATTCCGCCGCCGACAAAGGCGCCTTCTGCGTGCTCCCGGCGGAAGAACTCGCCTGTTCCTGTGCCGACACGGCCACTGCCGCAACGGCGATGGCGGCGGCGCAGGCAAGCCCCAGGCGCGAGGCGCTAGTAATTGACCACGACATTGATGAATGCTCCAGACCAGATGGGCGGTGTTCCCGGGACCGCTGCCTTGATCCCGGCGCCCGGAAACGACGCGCTCACCCCCGCGGTCAGGAACACGTCCGGCCCGAAGATGTGGTTATACTCCAGGAACAAATCGTCCGAGAGATGCCGCTTGGTCACGCCCGAGATCAGGTTGAACCCGCTCGGCGTGGAGACGAGCCGCGTCGTCTGGCCGAACTGGATCGGGCTGCCGAGCTTGTCCGCGTCGATCCGGGCAAAGCGCAGCGTCAGCGCGTCCTGCTTCGACGGCTGAACGGCGAACGCGAGTTCGAGCGCGCGCAGGTTCGAGTTGATGAACACCATCGAGGATTTCGATCCGGTCGCCCAGGCACCCGGCGATCCCTCGTAGTACAGCGGATCGAACCGCTCGAGCTTCGGCGTCGTCGGATCGTCGCCGGAGAACACCTTGACGGTGCCCGTGAGCGTCGGCG
The DNA here is from genome assembly GCF_045371305.1 of Sphingomonas sp. 179-A 2A2 NHS. Taxonomy (NCBI): domain Bacteria; kingdom Pseudomonadati; phylum Pseudomonadota; class Alphaproteobacteria; order Sphingomonadales; family Sphingomonadaceae; genus Sphingomonas; species Sphingomonas sp. 179-A 2A2 NHS. The sequence continues at coordinate 185,133 of NZ_JBIQDE010000003.1, forward strand.
TCCACGACGTCTCTGCAAACCGATAGCCGACCTGCGCGCGGCCCGCCCAGGCGGACATGTTGATCCGGTTGTTCCACTCGTAAGCAAAGTCGCCGGTCGCAAACCAGTTTCGCAGCAAGCCCTCGCTGCCGATGGCGCGGAAATAGAGGTTGATCGCGTTCGTCTTGTCGCGCCCGTCGGGGATGATCGTCGGCGCGCCCAGGCCGTCCGGCGCGGCGCGGATGTACGGAGATTGCGATCGCAGCACGTTGACGTAGGTGAAGCCGAGATAGTCGCCGCCGGCGGAATCGTAGCGGATGTCGGCACCGGCCAGCTGGTTGTGGCCATTGTTCGATTTCAGTTCGCGCGGCTCGATGAAATAGCCGGTGATCGTCCGCCGCCCGTTGATGATGCGGATGATCCCCGCCTGCTTCCAAGCCTTGCGCGGCCCGAACTTGAGCGCTCCGCGCTCGAACCCGCTCGTCCCGCCGTTCGCGATCAGCATGCCGCTGCCCAGCTGCAACTCGCGCGGGCCGAACGAGCCGTCGAACGCGACGGGGTGATCCGCCGTGCGATAGCCGAGATAGCCCTCCTCCAGCGTGATCGCACCTTCGTCCTTGGCGTCGAAGGCGTCCCGACCCCAGGTCCGTGAGGCGACGCCGGAAACCTTGCCGTACAGGGTACCGCCGTTCGCAAAGGTCTTGTCGAAGCCAAGGCCCGGCTTCACGTAGGATTCCAGCCAGTTCTGGTTGGAGTTGAACCGCGCATCCGGCGCGTAGACCGAGGCGAAGTTCCAGAACAGATTTGATTCGCTGACGAGGTTCAGCCCGCCCTGGAAGTACCAGCGGACGGCAAGACCATCCTTGTCGTAGATCGTCGTCTTGGCCGTGTTGACTGGCGAATTGTCCTTCAATTCCTCTGATTCGAGCGCCGAGGGGCCACCTTCGGGCAGGCTCGTCTTTCCGGTTCGCCGGACCGATCCATCGGTCACCTGAAGCCCGCTGTCGCGGCCCGCGGGAATATCGCAGTCTTCTCCGCCGGTGCATTCCTGCTCTTGGGCGATCAAGACGGCCTGAACGTCGGCAGATGGAGGCGGCAAGTCGATCATCATGCACGACTCGCCAGCGCTGCGATGCTGGACGCAGCCGCACCTCCGGCCGGGCGCCTGCGCCGCATCAAAAGCCCGGCTAACTTCACCAGAAGCAGGGGAGTGTTGGTAGAAGCGACAGATGGCCGCATCAGTATAACGACGGGCCGCAGAGCGATCCGGTAAGCACCTGCCGAGACACGACGGACGAGACTTGTTGCTCCAGTTCCCGCAAACCCATCGCGACGCCAGCAGCTCATCATTCGGCCTCCCGTCGTGAACTTGGTATGCCGACGGGTAGAGTGGGACTATGGGTAGACCTACCTACGTGTGCCCGGACCGGCTGGCCCGCACGGAGAGCGGCGGTGCGATCTCAGCAACACTTGATGACTACGTTTGTAGTCGATACAGCAGCCTTCCTTCAGTCACCACGAGTGCCAGTGTGCTACGATCCGCCTTGTCCCGCCTTGCCGCCGCCAGTGTCGCTGCCGCCAGCCTCACCGCCGCTGCGCCGGCGGATGCCCCCCAAAGCTATGACATCACCGCGATTGACCGCGAGGTGAAGGCTCAGTGCGCCAGCGGCACCTTCTCGGGCGTGGTGCTGATCCAAGCCGGTTCGCGGCGGCTCTACGAGCATGCATGCGGAATGGCGGATCCCGTCAACCGCATCGTCAACACTCGCGGCACGCGCTTCAAGATCTTCTCCACCAGCAAGTTCCTCACCGCCTTGGTTGTCATGCGGCTCTCCGAACTCGGCACGCTCGAACTAGACGCGCCGGTCAGCCGTTACGTTCGGGACGTGCCGCGCACGTGGCGGCCGGTCACCCTGCGCATGCTGCTGAACCACACGTCGGGGATTCAGGACCTGTCCGACCTCGCCTTCGGGAGTTTCCGCAGCACGCCGGAAGCCGCAATGCGCGATACCCTTGCGCGCGTGCCAAAAGATCGTGCCCGCCTGCTAACGCCGGCCGGCATCGCCTTCGCCTACAACAATTTCGGCTTCGAGCTTCTCGCGGACGCGGCTGCCCACGCCGCCGGTCGCCCCTTTGCGGAGCTTCTCGACACCCTCGTCTTCAAGCCCGCCGGCATGGCGACCGCCTCGGTCGAGCCGCCCAATGTCCTGCTCGGTCACCCGCTCGCGGTGACGGAGCCGGGCGTCGCGATCGGCTTCAACGGCACGCCGGGGAAGCTGGAACAGGCCACCAATTACGCCTTCATGCAGCTTGGCGCCGGCGCCGTGCGCGCGACCGTCGATGACTTCGTCGCGCTGGACCGTGCGCTCAGCGAAGGCCGGGTGATCTCCCGCGAAAGCTACGCCGCGATGAAGCTCGATCTCGTGACCGAACCGAGCGGCCCCGCGCCGCGCCAGTTCGGCCTGGGCATGATCGTCACCACGGTGAACGGCGTCACCATGGAAGGGCACACCGGCGGCACCAACGGCTATATCTCGGATTTCGAGCGGCTGCCGGGCGGCGTGATGATGATCGCCTTGTCGAACCGCGGCTTCACGAAGACACGCTGGCTGCGCGAAGGCGTGGCTGAAATGGTGCGGCAGGCACGCTGAGGCGTGCCTATGCCGATGCCAGCGCCTTGGCGCGCTCCCGCTCAACGTCCTTGGTCACCAGCTTGCAGATATAGTTCCAGCGTCGCCGCTCGAACGTGCCGAAGCGGCTCAGCTTGATGCGGCGCTGCACATAGCCAATTGGATCGTCGGCATGTTCGGCGATGACGCGGCGCGCCCTGATCTTCGCATCCGTCTTCCATCGCTCGGAAGCGCCTGAGAAGAAGTCGAGACGAGCCATCGACGAAAATCCCCCACCACGAGTTGATCAGCTTACAGCAATTTTGGCAGCAGAGAAGATCCGAACCGGTCCTTTCCCGCAATCAGCGCTCGGGAAGCCCGGCGGTGCGGATCAGCTCGCGCCAGGCGGCCTCCTGGCGGCGGCGCCGCTCGGGATCGCGGCGCCGAGCGGTGGTCAGCATTGCCGCAACGCCGATCAGCGGCACGATGATCGTCAACTCGAATATCATGGCCGCCTCCTTGCCTCGTGATGCCGCGCTAGGTGCTTGCGCCATCGCAGCGGCTCGGCCAATCGACGTGCGACCTGGCGTCGACCAAGCGGCCGCAACCACATCGCGCGGAGGAGCGTTCCACAATCCCCATGATCCGCGTCGCCAGTTACAACATGCACAAGGGTGTTGGCACGGATCGCCGCCGCAGCCCCGAACGGATCCTCGAGGTTCTGCGCGAGGTGGATGCCGACGTGATCGCGCTGCAGGAGGCCGATCTGCGCTTCGGCGATCGCACCGCCGTAATCACCCCGCATCTGCTCGAGGAACATACCGACTGGAAACCGGTCGATTTCGGCGTCCGCGTCGCCTCGATGGGCTGGCACGGCAATGCGCTGCTGATCCGCAAGGACGCGCAGCTGGTCGATTGCGAAATCATCCACTTGCCCTCGCTTGAGCCGCGCGGCGCCGTGATGGCCGATATCGGCTTTGCGGAAGGGGTGCTTCGCGTGATCGGGATGCACCTCGATCTTTCCGGCCTGTGGCGTCGCCGTCAGGCCGCGGCCATCATGTCCCATGTCGAAAGCAGCACGCACCGGCGGCCGACCGTCCTGATGGGCGATCTCAACGAATGGACCCGCGCCGGCGGGTGCCTCAGGGATTTCTCGCGTGACTATGCCGTCGCCGAAACCGGCCCCAGCTTCCACGCGCGTCGCCCGATCGGCCGGCTCGACCGGATCATGGTATCGAACGACGTGTCGGTGGTGGAGGCCGGCGTCCACACCAGCGCCGCGGCGCGAAAGGCCAGCGATCATCTCCCGATCTGGGCAAACCTGTCGCTGGCATGACGCGTAAGTCGGAATTGCGGCTGGCACTGGTGTGCTACGGCGGGATCAGCCTTGCGGTGTACATGCACGGCATCACCAAGGAGATCTGGCACGTCGCCCGTGCCAGCCGCGCCAGCCATGATGGGCAGACGCTGGGCGGCAGCGCCGGCGCCTATGCCGCCTTGCTGTCGGAGATCGCCGAGACGGCCGAGGTGCGGCTGCGCATCCTGCCTGACATCATCGCCGGCGCCAGCGCGGGCGGGATCAACGGCATCTTCCTCGCCCAGGCGCTCAGCGCCGGCCAGTCGCTCGATCCACTCACCGATCTCTGGCTCGAACATGCCGATGTCGATGCGCTGATCGCGCCCGATGCCGCGCCCGCCTCGCGCTTCTCGAAGGCTTGGGCGCTGCCGCTCGCCTGGATGGCTGCGGGCCGTAGCGCCGAGAAGCTCGATGGCCTTGACGATCACACGCGCGAGGAAGTCCGCACGAAGCTGTCGCACTTTGTCCGCTCGCGCTGGTTCGAGCCGCCGTTCGACGGCCCCGGCTTCACCGGCATGCTGCTCGACGCCTTCGAGGCGATGGCCGCCGCCCCGCGCGGGCCGCGGCTGCTGCCCCCGGGCCAGCCGCTCGATCTCTTCGTTACCGTCACCGATTTCACCGGTCATCCCGAGCGGCTGACGCTCCACTCGCCGCCCGAGGTGGTCGAGACCGAGCACCGCCTCGTCATCTCGTTCAGCGATCGCGGCGCCCCGTGCGAGACGCTCGCGCCCCCGCCCGAGCTCACGTTCGCGGCCCGCGCCACGTCCAGCTTCCCCGGCGCCTTCCCCGCCTTCACGCCGGCAGAGCTCGATGGCGTGCTGGATAAGCGCGAGGCGAGCTGGCCCGGCCGCGAGGAGTTCCTGCACCGCACGCTGCCGCGCCACGCCGCCGCCAATGCGGCGGACAAGGCCGCGCTGATCGACGGATCGGTGCTCGCCAACGCCCCCTTCCGCCCCGCCATCGACGCGCTGGAGGAACGCCCCGCCCGGCGTGAGATCGACCGCCGCTTCGTCTATATCGATCCGTCACCCGGCATGAAGTTCCGCCTCTCGTCGGGCAGCGAGACCGCGCCCGGCTTCTTCCAGACGATCATCGGCGCGATCAGCGAACTGCCGCGCAAGCAGCCGATCCGCGACAATCTGGAGGCGATCGCCGCCCGCTCCCGCCGCATCGAGCGGATGCGCACCATCACCGCCGCGCTCCGCCCCCAGGTGGAGGCCGAGGTCGAGGCGCTGTTCGGCCGCACCTTCTTCCTCGATCGCCCGACGCCCGCGCGGCTCTCGTCGTGGCGCCGCCGCGCCCAGATCGCCGCCACTGACCGCGCGGGCTTCAGCTATGCCGGCTACGCCCATCTCAAGATCGCCGGCGTGGTGGAGATGATCACCAACTTGCTGCACACCGTGGGCGGCAAGGCCGGCGCGGCGCGCGGGGACCAGATTCGCGCGCGGATCGAGGCCGCGCTGTTCGCGCGGGGATATGACGAGGCTGCACCGTCCGACGCGTCGAGCGCCGCGTCGATCGATTTCCTGCGTACCTTCGACATCGGCTTCCGCATCCGTCGCCTGCGCCTCCTCGCCCGCCGCCTGACCGAGCTTGAGGCGGAGCATGAGGAAGAACAGCTGCAGCCGATCCGCGACGCGATCTACGATTCGCTTGCCGCCTATCTCGAGCGGCGCCTCGCCAGCAGCCACCGCGATCTGCGCGCCGATGTGCGCCGCCGCAACGGCGATACCGATGCGCTGCTTGATCGCCTCGCCGCCTCGATGAACCTGACGCAGCTTGATGCGGAGACGGACCAGCGCCTCGCCGACACGCTGGGCGCATTGCCGCGGCAGCCACGCCGCGCGCTGCTGCTCCATTACCTCGGCTTTCCTTATTTCGATCTCGCCACCCTGCCGTTGCTGCAGGGCGAGGGGATCGACGAATTCGATCCGATCAAGGTGGATCGCATCTCGCCGGACGACGCCACCGCAATCCGCGCCGGCGGCGCGGAGGCGACGCTGAAAGGCATTCAGTTCAGCAACTTCGGCGCCTTCTTTAGCAGGGCGTATCGCGAGAACGACTATCTCTGGGGGCGCCTCCACGGGGCGGACCGGATGATCGACATCATCGTCTCGGCGCTCCCGGCGGAGGCGCGGATGCGGCCCGGTCAGGTCGCTGCGGCCAAGCGCGCGGCCTTCCTCGCCATCCTCGACGAGGAGGAACCGCGGCTTGGCACCGCCTCGGCGCTGATCACCCAGTTGCGCAGCGAGATCGGCTGAAGGCTGGTCAAAGCGGCCCGCGCGTAATAGCGTCCGCCGCATGCCGGAGCCCCAACGATGCAGTTCCTGAAAATCCTGTTCTGGGCGCTGATCGCCTTCGTTGCCGCCATGTTCACCTTCGCCAACTGGAATTGGGTGCCGGTCCATGTGTTCGGCAATCTGATCGCCGAGGTGAACCTGCCGCTCTTGCTGCTGGCAACGTTCCTCCTGGGCTTCGTTCCGACCTTCCTGTTCCAGCGCACCATCCGCTGGCGCCTTAGCCAGCGCCTCGCCGCGGCGGAGCGGACGATCGCCGATCTTCGCGCCGTGCCGCTCGCGCCCGTCGTGCATGAGGCGACACCGGTCGCGCCGGAGCCAGCGCCAATGGCAATTGCAACGCCCGCCCCGGCCGCCCCCGCACCAACCCCAACCCCGCTTCCCCCCGTTCCTCCCGCAACGGCCTGACGTCCATGACCAACCGCATCTATGTCGCGCTCGACACACCGGACCTCGAACGCGCGAAGGCAATTGCCGCGCGCGTCCGTCATCACGTCGGCGGCATCAAGCTCGGGCTGGAATTCTTCCTTGCGAACGGGCGCAGCGGCGTGCGCGAGATGGCGGACCTGGGCCTGCCGATCTTCCTCGATCTGAAGCTCCACGACATCCCCAACACCGTCGGCAAGGCGATCCAGGCGCTGCGCCCGCTCGAACCGGCGATCCTCACCGTCCACGCCGCTGGCGGCCAGGCGATGCTGGAAGACGCGAAGGCCGCCGCGCCGTCGGGGACGAAGGTAGTGGCCGTCACCATGCTCACCAGCCTCGATCAGCGCGATCTCGCCGCCACCGGCATTCGCGGTGACGCGCACGAACAGGTGCTTCGCCTCACCGAACTCGCCCGGGCGTCCGGCGTCGACGGCATCGTCTGCTCGGGCGAGGAAGTGAAGGCCGCCCACGATCTGTGGCCCAGCGGCTTCTTCGTCGTACCCGGCGTGCGCCCGGCGGACGGCGTGATCGGGGACCAGAAGCGCGTGGTGACGCCGCGCGCCGCGCTTGACGCCGGCGCCTCGATCCTGGTCGTCGGTCGACCGATTACCCAGGCCGAGGATCCGGACGCCGCCGCCCGCACGATCAGCGCGACGCTCTGACAGGCGCGCCCCGCCTACCGGGATCCCTGACGCTGATCATTGATTGAGCTTGGTGCGCGCGCCGTCTGGCCGCGCTTCCACGACAGGACCGTTCTTCATGCCAGCAACCGCAAAGATCTGCGGCCTTTCGACGATCGAGACGCTCGACGCGGCCGTCGCCGGCGGCGCCAGCCACGTCGGGTTCGTCTTCTTCCCGCCTTCGCCGCGCCATCTCGGTTTCGACCGGGCAGCCGCACTTGCCGGCCGCACCCCGGGCCATGTCGGGCGCGTCGGCGTGTTCGTCGATCCCGATGATGCGCTGGTCGAGCAGGCCGCGCGCGCCGCTCGCCTCACCGCGATCCAGCTTCACAAGACAGCGCCGGCACGCGTCGCCGCGTTGCGCCAGGCCACCGGCATTGAAACCTGGGCAGCAGTGGCGGTGAAGGCGCAGGCTGACGTCGCGGAGGCGCGCCACTTCACCGGCGCCGCCGATCGCATCCTGTTCGACGCCAAGACGCCGGATGCGGCCACGCTCCCCGGCGGGATGGGTATCCGCTTCGACTGGTCGCTGCTCGACGGCGTCAGCCACGCCCTGCCCTGGGCGCTCTCCGGCGGGCTCAATCCGGCCAATGTCGCCGAGGCGATCCGGCGTACCGGGGTGCGGCTGGTCGACGCTTCCTCCGGTCTCGAGACCGCGACCGGCGTCAAGGACGTGGACAAGATCACCGCCTTCCTGCAATCGGTCGCCGCATCATGAACGCCCCCAATTCCTTCCGGGCCCAGCCCGATGATCGTGGCCACTTCGGCGATTATGGCGGCCGCTATGTCGCCGAGACGCTGATGCCGTTGATCCTCGATCTTGAGCGCGAATATCGCGCCGCGAAGAACGATCCCGCGTTCCAGGCGCAGTTCGACGATCTGCTGGAGCATTATGTCGGCCGCCCCTCGCCGCTCTATTATGCCGAGCGGCTGACGGAGGCACTCCGTGCGAGCGCGCCGGACGGCATGGGCGCAGAGGTCTGGTTCAAGCGCGACGAGCTCAACCACACCGGCGCGCACAAGATCAACAATTGCATCGGCCAGATCCTGCTCGCCATCCGCATGGGTAAGACGCGGATCATCGCGGAAACCGGCGCTGGTCAGCATGGCGTCGCCACCGCCACGGTCTGCGCGCGCTTCGGCCTCCCCTGCGTCATCTACATGGGCGCCAAGGACGTCGAGCGGCAGCAGCCTAACGTGTTCCGCATGAAGCTGCTCGGGGCCGAGGTCCGCGCCGTCACCTCCGGCGCGAACACGCTGAAGGATGCGATGAACGAGGCGCTGCGTGACTGGGTCGCGAACGTCCACGACACCTTCTACATCATCGGTACCGCCGCCGGCCCGCACCCGTATCCGGAGCTTGTCCGCGATTTCCAGAGCGTGATCGGCCGGGAGGCCCGCGCCCAGATGCTCGCGCGCACCGGCCGCTTGCCCGATCTGCTCGTCGCTGCGATCGGCGGCGGCTCGAACGCGATCGGCCTGTTCCACCCGTTCCTCGACGATACCGACGTGAAGATGCTCGGTGTCGAGGCAGCGGGCGAAGGGCTGGAGAAGCGCCACGCCGCAAGCCTTGCCGGCGGCTTCCCCGGCGTGCTTCACGGCAACAGGACCTATCTGCTGCAGGATGACGACGGCCAGATCGCCGAGGCGCATTCCATATCTGCCGGTCTGGATTATCCCGGCATCGGCCCGGAACATGCCTGGCTGAAGGATATCGGCCGCGTCGAGTATACCAGCGTCACCGATGACGAGGCGCTGGACGCCTTCCAGCTGCTCTGCCGCACCGAGGGCATCATTCCCGCGCTCGAACCTTCGCATGCGATCGCAGCGGTGGGCCGTAAGGCACGGGAAATGAAGCGTGACGACGTGATCCTCGCCAATCTGTGCGGCCGCGGAGACAAGGATATCTTCACCGTCGCGCACGCGCTGGGGGTGGCGATATGAGCCGCCTGTCACAGGCGTTCGGTGCGGATCGTGCCGCGCTCGTCACCTTCATCACCGCGGGTGACGGTGACACCGCCGCGGTGCTCGACGCGCTCGTCGCCGGCGGCGCCGACGTGATCGAACTCGGCATGCCCTTCACCGATCCGATGGCGGATGGCCCGGCGATCCAGGCGGCCAATCTGCGCAGCCTCGGCGCCGGCACGACAACCGCCGATATCCTGCGGATCGCAAAGGATTTCCGCGGCCGCCACCCGCAGGTGCCGCTGGTGCTGATGGGCTATGCGAACCCGATGCTCCGCCGCGGCCCGGATTGGTTCGCCGCTGCCGCGAAGGATGCCGGCATCGACGGCGTGATCTGCGTCGATGTCCCGCCCGAGGAAGACGACGCGCTCGGGCCGGCGCTGCGCGCCGCCGGGATCGATCCCATTCGCCTCGCCACTCCCACCACCGATGCGGCGCGCCTCCCGCGCGTGCTCGATGGCGCCTCCGGCTTCGTCTATTACGTGTCCGTCGCCGGCATCACCGGGCTGCAGCAGGCAGCACAGACCTCGATCGAGACGGCGGTCACCCGGCTGAAGCAGTCCACCGATCTTCCGATCGCGGTCGGCTTCGGCGTGCGCACGCCCGAGCAGGCGCAGGCGATCGCCCGCGTCGCCGATGGCGTCGTCGTCGGCTCGGCAATCGTCGAACTCGTCGAGCGTCACGGCGGGGATGCGCCGGCTGCCGTGCGCGACTATGTTGCGACCCTCAGCGGCGCGATCCACGCCGCGCGAAAGGTAGATGCATGACTTGGCTCTCGAGCGTCCGTAACGCGCTCTCCTTCGTCGTCCCGGCGAAGAAGGAAACTCCTGACAACCTCTGGCACAAGTGCAAGGGGTGCGGCTCCATGGTGTTCACCAAGGAGTGGGAGGAAAACCTCTCCGTCTGCCCGACGTGCGATCATCACGGCCGCATCGGCCCTGCGGCTCGCTTCGCGCAGCTGTTCGATCCCGGCAGCGCCGACGTGCTGCCTGCGCCGAAGGCACCGGAGGATCCGCTCAAGTTCCGCGATTCGAAGCGCTACGCCGATCGCCTGAAGGCCGCCCGCGCCGAGACCGGTGAGCAGGACGCGTTCATCAACGCGCGGGGCCGCATCCACGGCCACAAGGTCGTCATGGGCGTGCAGGATTTCGCCTTCATGGGCGGCTCGATGGGCCAGGCCGTGGGCGAAGCCTTCATCCAGGGCGTGGAAGCCGCGATCGCGGACAAGTCTCCGTACGTCGTCTTCACCGCCAGCGGGGGGGCGCGCATGCAGGAAGGCATCCTCAGCCTGATGCAGATGCCGCGCAGCACCGTCGCGATCCAGATGCTGCACGATGCCGGACTGCCGTACATCGTCGTTCTCACCGATCCCACCTCGGGCGGCGTGATGGCGGCTTATGCGATGCTCGGCGACGTCCAAATCGCGGAGCCGCGCGCGACGCTCGCCTTCACTGGCCGCCGCGTGATCGAGAACACGATCCGCGAAAAGCTGCCGGACGATTTCCAGACCAGCGAATATTATCTGGAACACGGCCTCATCGACATGGTCGTCCACCGCGCGGATCTGCGCGAGCAGCTCGCGACGGTGATTGGCTATCTCTGCCCGGAACGCAAAGTGGCCTAAGCACGCCGCTCCACGTCACGGCTAAGGGGTAGGGCTTGCCCCCGGGACCAACGCACTGGGCTAAGGGACAAGCCCTCCCCTAGCCCCTTCCCGCCGGCGGGAGGGGGGACCGATGCCCGATCACGCGATTTCAACCGATCCCGCCGTGCAGGCCCAGCTTGATCGGCTCTGGTCGCTGTCCCCCGGCGCCGACGTGCTCGGCCTGTCGCGCATCAGTGCGCTGCTCGCCCGGCTCGGCGACCCGCACCACCATCTGCCGCCCGTGTTCCACGTCGCCGGCACCAACGGCAAGGGCTCCACCTGCGCCTTCCTGCGCGCAATGCTGGAAGCGGATGGAAAGGCGGTGCACGTCTATTCCAGCCCCCACCTCGTCCGCTTCAACGAACGGATCCGGCTCGCCGGCCGGCTGATCGATGACGAAGCGCTCGCCCCGCTGCTTCAGGAAGTGCTCGACGTGGGCGGAGACATTGGCGCCAGCTTCTTCGAGGTAACCACCGCCGCCGCCTTCCTCGCCTTCTCGCGCACGCCCGCTGATGCCTGCGTCATCGAGGTTGGGCTCGGCGGACGCCTCGACGCCACCAACGTGCTGACGCCGATTGTCGCTGGCGTCGCTGGGCTAGGGATCGACCACGAAGGCTTCCTGCTCGCGCCGGAGCCCGGCGTGCCCGAGGTCCCGCTCGCTCGCATCGCCTTCGAAAAGGCCGGCATCGCCAAGCCCGGCGTCCCGCTCGTCACCCAATCCTATCCTGACGTCGCCCGGCACGCGATCGAGGCCGTCGCCGACGACCGCGCCGCGCTGCTCTGCGCGCGCGGCGACACATGGGATGTGGAGGCGCGTTCCGACGGGCTGCATTACCAGGACGCGTTCGGCCCGCTCCATTTGCACCCACCTGCGCTCATTGGTGCGCATCAGATCGCCAATGCCGGTCTTGCGGTGGCCATGATCCGCCATCAGCGTACGGTTTCGGTTCGCCATGCCGCGCTCTCCGCCGGCCTCCAGCACGCGCATTGGCCCGCCCGGATGCAGAAGCTCGCCGACAGCCCGCTCACCCGGCGGCTCGGCACGATACCGCCCGGCGGCGTCTGGCTGGACGGCGCCCACAATGATTCGGCCGCCGCGGCGATCGCCGCGGATTGGCCGCGCGACGCTTCCACTTCGATCGTGCTCGGCATGCTCGCCAACAAGGACGCAGCGGGCGTCGTCCGGCACCTCGTCGGCATGGCCAGCACTGTCCACCTCGTTGCCGTGCCCGTCCCCGGCCACGCCTGCCACGATCCCGAAGCGCTCGCTGATCTCGCCCGCGCCAACGGCGCCACGGCCGGAACCGCGGATGACATCGGATCGGCCTTCGATCTTCTTGCTGCGCACACCCCGGACCGTATCCTCGTCGCAGGATCGCTATACCTCGCCGGCAAGGTGCTGGAGGCAAACGACGAGCTGCCTGCCTAGCGTGTTAGTTGCGATTGACTTGCAATAGCGGATTGGGGACAGTGCCGGGACGAGAGGAGTCGTTCCCCATGTCCCTATCCGCCACCACCACCTTTTCCGCGCTGCCCCACGCGCTGCCGATTTGCCCGAACGCGCGGCTGGCGCTCTTCGCGATGCGCCGCATCGGCGCGCATGGCCTTGCTGACGCGCGCGCCGCGCACGCCGTCTTCACCGCGTTCGGAGAAGGCTTCCGCCGCCCGCTCGTGCTGCTCCGCGCCTTCATGGCGGACATGGCGTCAGCTGCCGCTCGCCCGATCTCGATCGCGCATTGCTGCTGCAGCCGCGCGACCCCCGCCGAAGCCGCGCTCCTGACGGTGCTCGCCCGTGTCGAATGCTATTCGGAAACGTCGCGGCTGTTGCTGGCCGACCTGCTCGGCATCCGCAACGTGGATGGCGTGCTCGCCAGCGCCGCCGCAGTCGCCGCCGCCTTCGCCGACGAGGGCCGCCCGATCACCGCCTGAGCATCGCTTGGGCGCTAGGGCGTCAGCTTCTGCGGCGTGGCGGGCACTTCCACCTCTTCCGGCTCCACCTGCCGTGCCCGCTCCACCACGAACCCCTTGCGCCACAGGAACCACAGCAGCACCAGCCCCGGCAGGGCGACGATCATCGTCACGATCCAGAAGCCCACCCAGCCGAACGTATCGGCGACATAGCCCGACGGCGTCGAAAGCCACGTTCGCCCCACCACCGCAAAGGAGCTAAGCAGCGCGAACTGCGTCGCGGTATAGGCAAGGTTCGCCAGCCCCGAGAGGTACGTCGCGAACACCGTCAGCCCGATCCCGCTCGTCACCTGCTCCGTCGCCACGGCGATGAACAGCCAGGTATTGGAATGCCCCTTCGCCGCCAGGATCGCGAAGGTCGCGTTCGACAGCATCATCAGCATGCCCGACACGAACAGCGCGCGCCCCATCCCCAGCCACGCCAGGAACGGCGCACCAAGCGCGGTGCCGATCAGCAGCCCCCACAGCCCCACCACCTTGTTGATCGCGATGAACTCAGTGTCGGAGAAGCCGAGTTCGACGATCATCGGGTTCAGCATCCCCTGCCCCATCGCGTCGCCCAGCTTGTAGACGAGCACGAACAGCAGGATCAGCACGGCGCCGCGCCGCTGGAAGAATTCGCGGAACGGGCTCACGACCGTGTCGGTGAACCATCCCTTGCCGCCGCGCGCCCGCACCTGTTCGTGCAGCCCCGGTCCGGCCCATATCGCCGCGATGATCGCCGGGATGAGGCACAGTGAGGTCAGGCCGTAGCCAAGCGCCCAGCCAAGCCCCAGGCCCTCGCTTGACGCCACCGCGATCGTGCCGACGCCGGCGATGAAGTTGCCGGTGCGATAGCCGAACTGGTTCATCGCCGTGCCGTGCGCCAGTTCCTCGTCGGGGAGGATCTCGATCCGATAGGCGTCGATCACGATGTCCTGCGTCGCCGACAGGAACGCGGTCATGATCGCCCAGAAGGCGAAGACGCCGATGTGGTTCTCGGGCTCGCTCGCGCCCAGCATCCAGACGGAAACGAACAATAGCGCCTGGACCAGGAACAGCCACGCGCGGCGCTGCCCGAACATGTTCGCGAGCACCGGCAGGCGAATCCGGTCGATCAGCGGCGCCCACAGGAATTTCAGGGTGTAGGGGGTAGTGAGCCCGATCGCGAAGCCGATCGTCTTCTTGTCGATGCCGACGCGCGCCAGCCAGAACGTCATCGTGCCCAGCAACAGCGTCAGCGGGAAGCCGCTCGAAATGCCCAGCAGGAATGCAGCGATCGGCCGCGGCCTCAGATACGGGCCGACGGCTGCGCCAAAGCCACGCTGCGCCACCGCTTCCGCCATGCTACGCCAACTCCCCACCCGCCGTGCCGCCAAGACTAGCGGGAAAAATCATCGAGGTAAGCCCCTTGCCCGCACGAAGGCGGCAGCATCCGCCGCGACGAAGCAGTTCCACGTTCGATCGAGACTGGAAGAAGAAGGGGCGCCATCCTTAAGGGAT